>DLBG01000035.1:0-4124 GCA_002494135.1 Lachnospiraceae bacterium UBA7027 | reverse complement strand
GGAAGAAACTACAAAGCCGGAAACTGAGATTGTGGTTACAAAAAAGAAAAAAGGCCCGCTGACAGCGGTCATCGTAGCGGTTGCGGTTCTTGTCATTCTGGTGATTGCGATTTTTGCCGTTTTATTTGCAACCGGCAGGATCGGAGGCGGGAAGAAAACTACCCCCGGCATGTCCGATAAGTTCTTAACGGATACGGACTATGACATTACCACACTTTCCTGTGACGAACTGATTCAGATTGCCGAGAAAGCCTTGAATGACGGGGAATACGATAAAGCAATCGAGAACTATGAAAAGGCATTGGAAATTGATGAGATGTCAGTGGATGCTTATCTTGGCCTGGTAGAAGCATATATCCGAAACGGCGATTTTGACAAGGCGTTGGAAGCAGCAAAGAGGGGATACGAAAAAACCGGAGATCAGCGCCTGAAAGATCAGATTGACATGATAGAGGGCGGCAATATCCACGATTCCAGAGGATTGTATTATAAGCAGACATTTTACGATGGGGAAGGAACCATTACCGGATGGCTGGAGTATACATATGATAAGACCGGAAACCAGACGTCTGTTACCGGATACGGCGCAGACGGAACACAGAAAGGCTATGTAAATCTGGTATCCGATGAGGAAAACGTAACTATCAGTACATGGTATTCTTACGATGGGGTGGTTGGTAAAATAGTTTATAAAAATGATGATCAGGGACGTCACCTGCGAAGTGAGGAATATAATGAAGACGGAACCCTCCGGATATATTCAACCTATGAGTATGAGGGGGAGAAATCAATCGAAACTCAATACAGTACAGATGGTGAAATTGAGCAGAGATATATCAGATACTCGGAAGGAGATCGCAACATTCTCGAGTATTACGGATATACAAACGGAGAATTTTATCTGACCACAAAGGTGGTATACGAAGGCGATAAGCAGACATATTATGACGCAGATGGAAACATTGAATCAGTTCATGTTACTGATCGAGACGAGAATGGTAACATAATCGGCTCAACGGACTACGATGCCTACGGAAATGTAGTCAGCAGTACAAGGTATGAATGATTTAATGTTGGTTTTAGATAGATATCTCATCCGTGTCCGGCAGCTCCGGATACTTCGGATACAACTGATCCTTGATAGCCATCATCTGATTGTCAACATCAGCAATGGTGTTGGCGCAGTTTAACAAATCTTCCGAGATCTGGTTCAGAGTTTTCTGATCCAGATCTTTTTTATATCTCAGCTCATGCTCAAGGCTTGCCCAGAAGTCCATGGCAATGGTGCGAAGCTGCACTTCAACCTTCATCATTTCCTTGCCTTCCGAGAAGAAAACCGGTGTTTCCACGATCATGTGATAGGAGCGATAGCCGTTGGGCTTGGGAGCGCGGATATAATCCTTGTAGTTTACGAGTTTGATGTCATCCTGCTTTAAAAGCATGTCGGCAATTTCATAAATATCGTCCGCAAAGTCGCAGATGACACGGACTCCGGCAATATCATGGATTTCCGACTGTACATTGTCGAGGGTTAATTCGAGTCCTTTACGGTGCAGTTTATCCACGATGCTCCGGGGATTTTTGATACGGGAATAGATACCGTGGATGGGGTTGCGGTTGCTTTTGATGGAAAGCTCGTCGTTTAAAACCTCAAACTTGGTCCGGATTTCGCGGATGGCGCAATTGTATTTGGTCATCATTTCCTGCCATTCACCGAGAGATGCAAAGACATCTTCTACCTGAAGGAGAGAGTCGGCCTGCTGCAGTACGCGGTTTACGGATTCGGTGTCTATCGTTTTCTTTCTTGTCATGTTGCTGTTATTTGTGGACCTGCTGCCCATTCTATAATCCTCCGTGTCGGTTCAAAAGTCATGAACATATTTTTACACTTTCTACTATATCATGCGGAATTTAAGAAAGTGTATCGTCCTTGTAAATAAATTATTAATAAAAAAGCTAAAATTTACTTTAAAAATCACACTTATGCACTGGATGAGTTTAACAAAAGAAAAGAACCGGAAGCGGGCAGAGATAAAGCGGGATTTATATGTCATTTTTTTGTGGAATTCATACTTTGGTTATGGTACAATATCAAGTTAGAGGTATGAAACCACCTTAAGTAACCGTTCATTGAAAAGGGCCCGGAAAGCCCTGTATATACCATATATCGGAGTTATCAATATGCTTGAATTACGTAACATTTCCTATCAGGTAAACGATGAAGACGACCAGAAGGAAATCATCAAAAATGTCAGCCTGACGATAGAAGACGGCTTTGTGGCCATTACCGGACCGAACGGAGGCGGTAAGTCCACACTGGCGAAAATCATCGCCGGCATCATCACCCCGACCAGGGGACAGATTCTTTTTAACGGAGAGGACATCACGGACCTTTCCATCACCGAACGTGCAAAGAAGGGAATTACATTTGCCTTCCAGCAGCCGGTCCGTTTCAAGGGTCTTACGGTAAAAGACCTGCTAACCATTGCGGCGGGAAAAGATGTTTCCCTGACCGAGGTATGCGGATACTTATCCGAAGTCGGACTTTGTGCAAAAGAATACATCGACCGTGAAGTGAATGCATCTCTTTCCGGCGGTGAATTAAAGCGAATCGAGATTGCCATGGCAATTGCGAGAAAAACGCCGCTTACGCTTTTTGATGAGCCGGAAGCGGGGATTGATTTATGGAGCTTCCAGAACCTGATTCATGTTTTTGAAAACATCCATGAGAAGGCAGGCGGATCCATTATCATCATTTCACACCAGGAACGTATTCTCAACATTGCAGACCGCATCATCGTGATAGCAGGCGGCGAGATTAAGGATTCCGGTTCAAAGGAAGAAGTACTCCCGAAGCTTTTGGCAGGAGCGGCACCTTCCCCGGTTTCGGACAATACGCTCGGATGCCCGACTTTGCTTGACAAGATGCAGTAGGAGGAATTATGGCAGCAGAATTAAACGCAATTCAGAAAACACTTCTTGAAAATATCGCCGATCTTCACGAAGTTCCCACCGGAGCTTACAACATCCGTTCCAACGGCGGAATGCTCGGAAGAAACACGACGGCAAATATCGATATTGTGACAAAAGAAGACAAGCCCGGCATTGACATCATCATCAAGCCCGGCACCAAAAACCAGAGTGTTCATATTCCGGTAATCATTACCCAGACCGGATTGAAGGAAATGGTATATAACGAATTTTTCATCGGCGAAGACTGCGACGTGGTAATCGTTGCGGGCTGCGGCATTCACAATGCCGGCGATGAGGGAAGCGAGCATTCCGGAATTCATACGTTCCATGTGGGAAAGAATTCCAGGGTAAAATACGTGGAAAAGCATTACGGCATGGGCGAAGGCACCGGCGAACGCGTGATGAATCCTTCCACGGAGATTTATCTGGAGGAAGGGTCCCATCTCGAAATGGAAACCATCCAGATTGAAGGAATCAACTCCACGGAACGCAAGACATACGCAAGGGTGGAAGACGGTGCAAGCATCGTCATCAAAGAAAAAATCATGACGCATGACAGGCAGACCGCGTTAACCGATTTTAAGGCTGAACTGGTCGGAAAAGATTCCTCTGCGGACATCTGCTCCAGATCCGTAGCCAAGAATCAGTCCAAACAGACTTTCCGTTCCAACATCATCGGAAGCAATGCCTGCAAGGGGCATTCCGAGTGTGATGCGATCATCATGGACGAGGCCGTTGTGGAAGCCATTCCCGAGCTTACCGCGGCAAATATCGATGCCAGCCTGATTCACGAGGCGGCCATCGGTAAAATCGCCGGCGAGCAGCTGACCAAGCTGATGACGCTGGGTCTGACCGAGTCGGAAGCGGAAACGCAGATTATTAACGGATTTCTGAAATAGACTACATGGGTAGTTTAGATATTTTTTTGTTTCGAACCTGAAAGGAAGTGTATATAAAATGACAAAAATTGACATTGTTTCCGGTTTTCTGGGAGCCGGCAAAACCACATTTATCCAGAAGATGTTAAAGGAAGCCTTTAAGGGCGAGCAGGTTGTTCTGATTGAAAACGAATTCGGTGAAATCGGAATTGACGGCGGATTCTTAAAAGAATCCGGAATCGAAATCAAGGAAATGAATTCCGGCTGCATCTG
>DLBG01000110.1 GCA_002494135.1 Lachnospiraceae bacterium UBA7027 | reverse complement strand
TAAAGATATTTATCCGGATACGGAGCTTGTCGATGAGCTTGCATCAACGGGCGGCCTGTTCCCGATGTTAAAGGCCTCCATGGGACTTACGGCGGTCTTGGTAATGCTTGTTACCGCATTCATTGTGGGATTGGCAGAAGCGCTCTTAATCCGTACGAGAATTACAAAAGAGTGGAGAAACTTAGGTGTCAACAAAGCACTTGGTTTTACCTCAAACCAGCTAATCAGCCAGGTAATGCTTTCCAATATTCCGGCAATTCTGATTGGAATTGCAGCCGGTCTGCTTGCAGCAACGTTTTTGGGAGACAAGATTGTAATCCTGATGTTCTCCATCTTCGGATTTCGAAAAGTAAGCTTCGTCATTACACCAATCAATTACATTCTTGTATGCATAATGATTGTCGGTGTTGCATTGGCTGTATCCTGGTTTAACGGCAAAAAAATCCGTAAACTGGAGCCGGTGAAGATGATAACGGAAGAGTGAGGGGCATAATCATTGTGTATTCTTAAAGGATTTGGTACTATATACAAAGCGGATATTCGAAAGTAACTTTTGTCGGCACACGATACTTTAAAGGTAATTAAGACAGTGATATTAGTGGCCGAAAAGTTGGTATTTTGATTTTTGCTGGACATGTGTTGGATGCTGTGATGTAAACGGTATTAACAGGCTGGTTTAATTCAGCAGTAAACTGCAATCATAGTCTTTTTGCTTGTTGAACAAAATCCTAAAAATAGTAAAATATAAGAGTAAAATGAAAACAATGGGAGGGATATGGATTGTGATATCATTCATTGTCGCGTTAATCCTTTTGTTTGCGGGTTTTGCACTTTACGGAAGGATAACGGAAAAAATTTTCGCACCGGACGAGCGAAAAACGCCCGCCATTGCCATCAATGACGGTGTGGACTGCGTCCCCATGAAAACCTGGAAAGCGTTTTTAATCCAGTTATTGAATATTGCGGGGACCGGACCGATTTTCGGAGCCCTGATGGGCGCCTGCTTCGGACCCGTGGTATTTGTATGGATTGTTTTCGGCGCCATTTTGGGCGGTGCGGTACACGATTATATGAGCGGAATGATTTCCTCAAGGCACGGAGGGGCTTCCATCGCGGAATTATCCGGGATTTACCTGGGAAAGGGCGCGCTTTATTTAATGCGTGTTTTCTCGGTTTTGCTTCTTTTGCTTACCGGTACGGTATTTGTCACAAGCCCTGCGGCTTTACTCAATACCCTGACGGGAGAGAAACTCGGAAATCTTTTCTGGATTATATTGATACTGGTGTACTATATTCTGGCAACCCTTTTGCCGATTGATAAAGTCATCGGAAAACTGTATCCGATATTCGGCGTTATTTTAATTATAATGGCAGTGAGTATCTCCGCTGCCATGTTTATAATGCCCGAGTATCATATTCCGGAAATCCGTTTTGCAAATCTCCATCCGGAGAATCTGCCCGTATTTCCGTTTATGTTCATTACGGTAGCATGCGGCGCAATTTCCGGTTTTCATGCCACCCAGTCGCCTATGATTGCCAAATGCATCACGAGTGAAAAAGAGGGCAGGAAGGTCTTTTACGGTGCCATGATTACGGAGTCCGTAATCGCCCTGGTGTGGGCGGCGGCCGGCGTTGCTTTTTACGGAAAAACAGAGCTTTTATCAAATTCCCTTACCGGACTCGGACAGTCCGGCGTAGTATATGAAATCAGCAAAACCATGTTAGGACCTGTGGGCGGCGCATTGGCGATTATCGGTGTTGTGGTCTGTCCCATCACTTCCGGCGATACGGCGTTTCGAAGCGCCCGTCTGATTCTGGCCGAGTGGACAAAACTGGATCAGAAAAAAATCGGAAAGAGATTGCTTGTAACCATTCCTCTTTTGGGAGTGGGCAGTATATTAACCCAGTTGGATTTTAACGTCCTTTGGCGTTATTTTTCGTGGAGCAACCAGACACTTGCCATGATTTCTCTGTGGGTAGCAACCAGTTACCTTTTACAGAAGGGCAAATACAGATTCGGTTCGCTTATAACGGCGCTTCCCGGTGTCTTTATGTCGGCGGTTTCCTTAACCTATATTCTGATGGCGAAGGAAGGCTTTCGGTTGCCGGCAAAGATCGCATATCCGGCAGGAATCGGGTTTGCCGTGGTATTATGTATTGTATATTTTGTATTTTTGATAAAAAATTTAAAGAAAAATGCGAATAATCCGCGACCGGAAAAATAGTGGGAATTGCGTTGATCATTACCGGTTACGGGATCGTATGCAGTTTCGATGCGCCGAGAAGACTGGTGGTGTACATCCTTCAGGCCGGTGCGTGCCTGGCAATCATGCTGTTCGGATTTTTCCATTTTCACAAGAAAAAAACGCAGTATTTCAAGGGTGTTGTATATGCATATGCCTTGCTGGAGGCCGTGCTTTTCCTGCTTTTCGCACTTCATTTTGCGACAGACGGAAGAATCTTATTCAAAGTACTTCCCATTGTGGGAATTCTAATCAGCGCATCCATCTGCCTGTTTGACGAAGCAAAAATCAGACAGAAGGCATATTTTGAAGAAAATGAAAGAAAGTAAATATATATAATTGCAGAGAGGGGAATCT
>DLBG01000026.1 GCA_002494135.1 Lachnospiraceae bacterium UBA7027 | reverse complement strand
GGCGGTAAATTCGGCGGCGGAGGATACAAAGTATCCGGCGGTCTGCATGGTGTAGGTGCATCCGTTGTAAATGCACTTTCCACCTGGCTGGAAGTGGAAGTATGCCGTGACGGTATTATATACAAACAACGTTATGAACGCGGTAAAGTATGTTATCCGTTAAAAGAAATCGGAACCTGTGATCCCGAAAAGACCGGTACGAAAGTTACTTTCTCTCCGGATCCGCAAATTTTCGAAGACACGGTTTACGATTTTGACATTCTTCGTACCAGACTTCGTGAGACGGCTTTCTTAACCAAGGGAATCCGCATTTCCCTCAAGGATGAAAGAAACGAAGGAAGGGAAGTGTCCTTCCATTACGAAGGCGGTATTAAGGAATTCGTCTCATATTTAAACAAGGGTAAAACCCCTCTTTATGAGGATGTCTTATATTTTGAAGGAAATAAAAACGGTGTTTATGTGGAAGTTGCCATTCAGCACAATGATTCCTTCAACGAAAGTACCTACAGCTTCGTAAACAACATTAATACTCCGGAAGGCGGTACTCACCTTGCGGGATTTCGAAATGCGCTTACGAAGACATTCAATGATTATGCAAGAGGTGCAAAACTTTTAAAGGATACCGAGGCAAATTTAAGCGGTGAGGATATCCGTGAAGGTCTGACCGCCATCATATCCGTTAAAATCGAAGATCCTCAGTTTGAAGGACAGACCAAGCAGAAACTCGGAAACTCCGAGGCAAGAATTGCAGTGGATTCCGTTGTCAGTGAACAGCTTACGTATTATCTGGAGCAGAATCCCGCAATCGCAAAGATTATCTGTGAAAAATCCATTCTGGCACAGCGTGCGAGAGAAGCTGCCAGAAAGGCAAGAGATTTAACCAGAAGAAAAACCGCACTCGAAGGCATGGCCCTTCCCGGAAAACTGGCTGACTGTTCCGATAAGAACCCCGAGAATTGCGAAATCTATATCGTCGAGGGAGATTCCGCGGGCGGCTCCGCCAAGACCGCAAGAAGCCGTGCGACGCAGGCTATCCTTCCTCTTCGCGGTAAGATTCTGAATGTGGAAAAGGCAAGACTGGATAAAATCTATGCCAACGCGGAAATCAAAGCCATGATTACCGCTTTCGGTACCGGTATTCATGATGATTTCGATATTTCCAAGTTAAGATATCATAAAATCATTCTCATGACCGATGCCGACGTGGACGGTGCTCATATTTCCACCCTGCTTTTAACCTTTATTTACCGGTTCATGCCGGAACTGATCAAACAGGGTCATGTATATCTTGCAACACCTCCGCTTTATAAACTCGAGAAGAATAAGAAAATCTGGTACGCATACTCCGACGATGAATTAAACAATATCCTCGCCGAAGTGGGACGTGATTCCAATAATAAAATCCAGCGCTACAAAGGTTTGGGTGAAATGGATGCCGAGCAGCTCTGGGAGACAACCATGGATCCGGAAAGACGTATTTTAAAACGTGTCACCATGGAAGGAGAAGTGGAATCCGAAACCGATTTAACCTTCACCATTCTGATGGGTGACAAGGTTGAGCCCAGACGTGAATTCATCGAAGAGAACGCAAGATTTGTTAAGAATCTTGATATTTAAAAGACAAGGAGATTCTCAATGGAAGACCTGACTTATGACAAGATAGAACAGGTAGATTTAAAAAACACCATGGAAACCTGCTATATCGATTATGCAATGAGCGTAATCGCGGCACGTGCCCTTCCGGATGTCAGAGACGGATTGAAACCCGTTCAGAGACGAGTACTGTATTCCATGTTGGAGCTCGGCAATACACCGGATAAAGCACATCGTAAATCCGCACGTATCGTCGGTGATACCATGGGTAAATACCACCCTCACGGTGACTCCTCCATTTACGGTGCATTGGTTAACATGGCACAGGAATGGTCCATGCGAAATGTTCTGGTAGACGGACACGGAAACTTCGGTTCCGTCGACGGCGACGGAGCTGCAGCCATGCGTTATACGGAGGCCCGACTTTCGAAAATCGCCATGGAACTCCTTGCGGATATCGGTAAGGATACCGTCGATTTTGTACCGAACTTTGACGAAACCGAGAAAGAACCTACAGTTCTTCCTTCCCGTTACCCGAATCTTTTGGTAAACGGAACCACCGGTATAGCGGTTGGTATGGCAACCAACATTCCGCCTCATAACTTGGGTGAGACCATCGATGCCGTTGTTAAAATCATCGACAACCACATCGAAGAAGACCGCGAGACGGAAATCGAAGAAGTGATGGATATTGTCAAAGGACCGGATTTTCCTACCGGAGCCATGATTCTCGGAACCAAGGGAATCGAAGAAGCATATCGTACCGGTCGCGGTAAAATCCGTGTTCGTGCGGTTACCGATATCGAAACGCTTGCGAACGGCAAGAACCGCATCATTGTTACCGAACTTCCCTACATGGTAAACAAAGCACGTCTGATTGAGAAAATCGCCGAGCTTGTAAAAGACAAGAAACTGGACGGTATCACGGATCTTCGCGATGAGACCAACAGAGAAGGTATGCGTATCGTCATTGAATTAAGACGTGACGTAAACCCGAATATCATGCTGAATCACCTGTTTAAGCATACTCAGCTGCAGGATACCTTCGGTGTGATTATGCTGGCATTAGTTAACAACGAACCGAAGGTTTTAAACCTTCTGCAGATGTTAAACTGCTATCTTGATCATCAGAAGGAAGTGGTTACCAGACGTACCAAATTCGATCTCGATAAGGCTCTGGCCAGAGACCACATCGTACAGGGCTTACTGATTGCTTTGGATCACATCGATGAAGTGATTCAGATTATCCGAAGCAGCGAAACGGTTCCCATCGCAAAACAGACTTTGATGGACCGCTTTGACTTAACGGATATTCAGGCAGATGCCATCGTGGAGATGAAACTCCGTGCTCTGACCGGTCTGGAAAGAGAGAAACTTGAAAACGAGCACAGGGATCTCCTTGCAAGAATCGAATATTTAAGAGGAATCTTAGCGGATGAGAAGATTTTACTCGGTGTCATCAAGGACGAAATTCTGGCTATCCGCAACAAGTATGCGGATGACAGACGTACCTCCATCGGCTATGATGTTTACGATATTTCTTCCGAGGATCTGGTTCCGAACGAAAATACCGTTATTGCAATGTCTTCGTTAGGATACGTAAAACGTATGACGGTCGACAACTTCAAGTCCCAGCACAGAGGCGGCCGCGGAATCCGCGGAATGACGACCATCGAAGACGATTACATCGAAGATCTTTTAATGACCACGACGCATCATTACGTTATGTTCTTTACGAATTTCGGCCGCGTATACCGCATGAAGGCATACGAGATTCCGGAATCCGGAAGAACTTCGAGAGGCGTTGCTATTATAAATCTCTTACAGCTGAATCCCGGAGAGAAGATTTCCGCTATTATCCCGATTAAGGATATGGAGGAGGAGAGAAATCTCTTTATGGTTACGAAGAAAGGTACGGTTAAGAAAACTCCGCTTTCCGAATTTGCAAACATCCGTAAGAGCGGCTTAATTGCCATCAACCTTCGCGACGACGATGAATTAATCGAAGTAAAATCGACGGATAAGGATACCGAGATTTTCCTGGTTACCAAATTCGGTATGTGTATCCGTTTCAAGGAAACCGACGTACGTGCAACCGGACGTTCCTCGATGGGCGTTATCGGTATGAACTTAAACGATCTCGACGAAATTGTCGGAATGCAGCTTGACCACCAGGGAGACTCCCTTTTGGTTGTTTCCGAAAACGGTATCGGCAAGAGAACGGATCTTAAGGAATTCAACCTGCAGCATCGTGGCGGCAAGGGTGTGAAGTGCTATAAGATTACCGAAAAGACCGGAAATCTGGTCGGCGTAAAGGCCGTAAACGACGAACATGAAATCATGATGATTACCTCCGCCGGTGTAATTATCCAGATTCCGATGGAAGACGTATCCAAGATCGGACGTCATACTTCCGGCGTGAAGTTAATCAATCTCGAGCGGAAAGTAAAGGTTGCCAAGATAGCAAAGGTTCGTGAGAGAGTCAGCGACGGAACCACGGAATACTCCAATGTGGAAGATGCGATGGAGGAGATTCCGGAAGACGAAAAGTACGGATCCGCGGATTTCGAGGATACTGAGGAGAATCTGATTTTCCCGGTTGAAAACGAAGAAGAGGAATAAATGAATCAAAATGCATCCGAGAAGACATCCGAAAGGGTGTCTTCTTTCAAAAAAGAAAGATTTCATCTGCTGGATACCATCCGCGGTGTTGCGGTAACAGGGATGGTTTTCTTTCATGTTGTCTTTGATCTGCCGGATTTTTTCACGGTAGACGTGAGTTTTGTAAACAGCAATTTTTCGCAGATAATGGAACAGGTGGTCCGGATTGTATTTATCTTTCTGTCCGGATACTGCTGTCTTTTGGGCCATCGCCCGCTTAAGCGCGGTCTTACGGTCTCGGCAGCAGGGCTTTTGGTTACGATTGTCAGCATCATCGCGAAGGTGGATCCGCCGATTATTTTCGGTGTTCTGACCTTAATCGGTGCCTGTATGCTGCTTTCGATTCCGTTTCGTAAAATTCAGAAGAAGGAGCATTTTTGTGTTCTTTGTTTTGTATCGCTGACGCTTTTTATCCTTACACTGCATATTGCACACGGCTATTTCGGACCGCTTTTCAAACCTCTTATTACCTTCCCGGAATTTCTTTACTCGGCTAAGAATCCGTTTCTGTCCGCTTTTACGGCATTTTTCGGATTCCCCGGACAGAGTTTCGATTCATCGGATTATTTTCCCCTTATGCCATGGTTTTTCTTATTCATGTCCGGATTCGGACTATATGGCTGGCTCGGTGAGAAAATCAATAAGTTACCCGTTATGAAACTGCGTGTGGAGCCTTTTACGTTTCTCGGAAAGAATGCACTTTGGGTATATTTATTGCATCAGCCTCTTGTAATTGGAATACTTTGGGGTATATTATTACTCTTAAAGTAATTTTGAAGCATAGAGAGAAAAAATCATGGAAACTTATGAAATATGTAAAGATTTGGCAATCATTATTATCTTTGCCAAGCTTTTCGGGCTGATTGCCAGAAAATTAAAAGCGCCCCAGGTAGCGGGCGAAATCGTTGCCGGACTGATTTTGGGACCCTGTCTTTTAAACTGGGTGGAGGCAACTCCTTTTATCCAGCAGATGGCGGAAATCGGCGTTGTGCTTTTGATGTTCTGCGCAGGGCTGGAAACCAATTTAAAGGAACTGATCAAAACCGGACCGAAGGCTCTGGCAATCGCCTGTTCCGGCGTATTTGTACCGCTCTGCGGCGGCACACTGTTATATATGGTTTTCTACGGATTCTCTGGAATCGGAACCCCCGAGTTTTTCAAGGCACTGTTTATGGGTACCATCATGACGGCGACCAGTGTTTCCATTACCGTGGAATCCCTGCGTGAGATGGGCGTTTTAAAGGGTGAAGTCGGTACCTGCATCATAAACGCGGCTATCATCGACGATGTAATCGGTATGATTGTTCTGACCGTTGTTGTCGGCTTTAATGACCCTACAGCAAAGCCCCTGCCGATTCTTCGAAACACGGCCCTCTTCTTTGTTCTGGCTTTGATCGTCGGATATTGCGCTTACAAGGCATTTAAAAAAATCGACCAGCGGTATCCGCACACCAGACGAATTACCATAGCGGGTCTGGCTCTGTGTCTGGCACTTTCCTTCATAGCGGAGAGGTACTTCGGAATCGCCGATATTACCGGTGCCTATGTTGCAGGATTAATCCTTTGCAACATTCACGACTCCGATTACATTGCAAGACGACTCGATATCAACTCCTACATTATGTTTGGTCCGATTTTCTTTGCATCCATCGGACTGAAAACCGATATCAAGGATTTCAGCCTTTCGATTCTCTGGTTCTCTCTGGCCTTTGTGGCAGTGGCGCTTTTAACCAAGATTATCGGCTGCGGACTGATGGCCATGCTGCTCGGATATCCGCCGAAGCATGCACTGAAAATCGGTGTCGGCATGATGACGCGAGGAGAGGTTGCCCTGATTGTTTCACAGAAAGGTCTGGCGGTCGGGCTGTTAAATCCCGTGTATTTTACGTCGGTTATTCTGTTGATTATTGTTTCGTCGATTCTGACACCAATCGCCATGAAGGCATTATATTCGCTTGCTCCGGATGAATCGCTGACAAATGCTGAAATTGCGGAGGAAGCAAAGACGGAAGAGCAGGCGGAAGCGGCGGAAGAAGCACAGACCGACAAAGAAGAAGCACAGGCTGACAAAGAAGAAGCGAAGGCTGAAAAAGCATAAGCACCGGCCGACAGGTAAGAGCAAATAAGAAGCAGATTAAAAGCAAACAAAAAGCAGATTCCATACGGAATCTGCTTTATTTGTTGTTTTGTATAAGAGGACTATTTTTCCTCGGATTCTTTCTCTTCTTCGTCATCACCGAGGCTTTCGCTTACCTTAACGGTAATGGTTCTGTCGTAAGAGGAGAATGCATCTTTTACAATGTTTTCATCCGGTTTCTTTGTAAAGAGACTTACCAGGGGAACGATCAACAGACCGCCGACCATGGCAACCACACCGGAGTTGATGGAAGATTTAAAGATGTAACCGAAGATTGGGCCCCAGCCTGCTACGGATATTTTTGCCAGAGAGATGATCATCTGGAAGACGGCAATACTGCAGCCCCAAACATAGCATACGGCTACGGATGCTTTGGTAATCTTCTTGGAGTACAGGGAGTATAAAAACGGTGCCAGGAACGCGCCTGCAAGTGCACCCCATGAAACACCCATCATCTGAGCGATAAAAGTAATGGAAGGATGAGAATCCTTAATTACGGCAATCACTGCGGAAATGGCGATGAAGAAGACAATAAACAGTCTCATGATAAATACCTGTTTTTTATCATCCATTCCTTTTTTGGACAGCGGTTTGATGACATCGAGAGTAAAGGTGGAGCTTGATGTCAGTACTAAGGAAGATAAGGTAGACATGGAAGCGGAAAGCACCAGTACGATAACGATGGAAATGATGATATCAGGAAGGGTGGAAAGCATTGCGGGAACGATGGTATCGAACAAAGGCTTTCCGGTAGCTTCATTGTAGATGACGTTCGGATTGTCTGCATATAAACGTCCGAAACCGCCCAGGAAGTAACATCCGCCCGCAACGATGATTGCGAATACGGTGGAAATTACGGTTCCTTTATGAATATCGTTTTCGCTCTTGATGGCATAAAACTTACCGACCATCTGGGGAAGTCCCCAGGTACCGAGGGAAGTTAATACGACAACGAAGAGAAGTGCCAGGGGATCGGGTCCTAAGAAGGAAGCATATGCTCCGTTCCATCCTGCATCACCGCTTACCTGTGACAGGGATTTCATGGATTCCACCAGGCCTCCGTTTTGCATAACAACGGCAATGATAACCGCGGAAATACCGAACAGCATGATGATACCCTGTATGAAATCGTTGACGGCGGTCGCCATGTAGCCGCCCACGATGACGTAAACGCCGGTGAGCACGGCCATGACCACTACGCAGATGGAATAGTCAATGTTGAAGGCCATTCCGAAGAGTCTGGACAGACCGTTGTACAGGGAGGCCGTGT
>DLBG01000011.1 GCA_002494135.1 Lachnospiraceae bacterium UBA7027 | reverse complement strand
TTCGAAATGCGGTCAAAATCTTTGAAATCTGTGCAAAATATGATAAAATAGGAGCGTAGTGGTGTATGCGTCAAAAGGGGATACCTATGCAGCAGGATACGCAGTTTAAACCATCGGATAATTTTACCGAGAAAGCACTAACCGAAATGGCGGGCGCCTACCTTCGCAATATGGTCGGAACCGGCATGATTGCGATTGCATTGCCGAATCTGGTATGGCTGGTTCAGAAGATTTTAAGAATCGGCTTTCATCCATTCTTTTTAATTGCCATCATCCTTCTGTGGGTCTTCGGAATTCTGGGTGTAATCCGGATTATCTTAGCCATTGTCTTATCCGGCAAAATCCGTCTCGGGCAGTTTACATGGCGTCAGGGGAAAATCACCGGCTATAAAACGGAGAAAAGAGCCGGAACGAAGAACCGGTTTTTTACGATGGTGGACGGTACCTATTACTGTTCTTTCTTTGCAAGTCCCGTTTATAAAAAGGGCACGGATGTCTATTATATCCGGATTCATACGGATGACTTCGAGCAGGATCTCGTCATCGGATTTTAAAAAAACGTTAAGGGAGGTTTCCCATGAGCGAGAATAAAGTTTCTTCCGGCCACAGCCCGGAGGAATATGTCAATGAAATGAATGACCGTAATCGCGTGATAGTAAGGACAAGCATCGTCGGCATTATCACAAATGTGATTTTGGTCATTTTTAAATTGACGGTAGGTTTCTTATCATCTTCCATTTCGGTTATTTTAGACGGTGTTAACAACCTGACGGATGCGGTATCTTCCATCGTGACCATTGTCGGTACCAAGCTTGCAAACCGCAAACCGGACAAAAAACATCCGCTGGGACACGGAAGAATCGAATACATTACGGCGATGGTGGTGGCAGCCATCATTATCTACGCGGGTATCACCGCGGCAAAGGAATCCATTGAAACCATTTTCAATCCCGCAGACGCGGATTACAGCATCGTTTCCCTGATGGTCATTCTGGTTGCCGTTGCGGTAAAAATTATACTCGGCACTTTTGTAAAAAAGCAGGGAATAAGGGTAAAATCCGGAGCGCTGGAAGCTTCGGGAAAGGATGCTTTGTTTGATGCGATTCTTTCCGGTTCGGTTTTAATCTGTGCTTTGATTACGTATTTTACGAAATTCCGTTTGGAGTCCTATGTAGGTCTTATCATTTCCGGCTTCATCGTAAAAGCGGGTATTGAGATGATGTTAGAGACACTCGACTACATTCTCGGCAAGCGGGCGGATCCGGAAACCACAAAGAAGATTAAGGAGGTCATCTGCAGGTCGGAACCTGTCAGGGGAGCTTACGATTTATTCATAACCAACTACGGACCGGAGCGCAATTATGCTTCCGTTCACATTGAACTTCCCGATACCATGTCGGTGGAAGAAGTGGATATTTTAACCAGGCAGATCGAGAGAAACGTCTATCTCGAAACGGGCGTGATTCTGACCGGCATCGGAGTGTATTCCTATAACACCAAGGATGACGAGGCTTCGAGAATCCGCAATCACGTATCGGAGATTGTTCTGGCCAATGACTGGGCCATCCAGATGCACGGATTCTATGTGGATGTAAAAGAGAAATTCATGCGTTTTGACACGGTTTTAAGTTTTGACATTTCCCAGAAGGAAGGGTTGGAGATTCTAAACGCCGCTGTGGCAAAAGAGTATCCGGAGTACAGTATTATCATTACCCCGGATGTGGATATTTCGGATTAATCGATGGAAGAACAAGGGGAAAAAAGGTTTTCTTTCATAAGACACGTATTTCAATCCCTGCCGGAACTGTTTGTTTATGCAATCTGGACGGGCCTTCTTCTTATGACGCCGGCCTATGTGCTGGTGCGGTTGTTCTTTGCTTTCTCCGGACTGGATGAACTTGATTTTGACCGGGTTGACTGGACGGCTTTTTTTCACGGCAGCCGGTTTTACATTTTGCTGACAGGTGTCGTAGTATGGCTGTTCCTTTATTTTATCTTCGGCATTCTGGTAAGACTGAGGATATGCAGAAACATCGCAAAGGGGCGCAGGGCACGTTACTGGCATGAATCCTGGTACGCCGTGCAGAACCTGTTTCGCGGGAAACTGTTCTCGAATTTTCCCTTCCGGAAAGTGTTTCCGAGACTGTTCCGGTTTTTAAAGGAGAGGGGATTTGCAACCTTCGCAAGATTCGTCTGGGTGATTATTGCGGTTTTGATTATCGAAGCCGGATTAATCAGTATCTACATGATCATTCCGAATACCCTGCTTTCCGTGATGGAGCAGAGAATTCCGTTCGGTTACGTTATATCCGAAGAGTCGCTGTTTCATATCACGGAACTGACGCAGCTTGACCGTTATGTGATTCTGTACCGGATTCTGTGCTCGGAGATGGTATTCTTAGGGAATCTTACCATTCTGTTTTCGATAGATATGTCACTTAGTATACTGACCATGCGGTTCGTGGATCTGTATATGAAATACCGTGACGGAAAAGAACCGTCCTACGGCAGTAGTTTTCAAAAAAAGGGATACGACGCGAAACTGTTTTTCATGCTGTGGACGTTGGCGTGCGTAATTATTGTCTGTGCTTTTCTGGGGTATTTTTACAATCCGCTGTTTTCCGAAGACCATACGCTGATTGTTGCTCACAGGGCCGGCGGAGTACATGCTTCCGAGAATTCGCTGGAAGGTATCGAATATGCCGTGGCAAGCGGATGTTATGCCAGCGAAATCGATGTGCAGCGTTCCAAAGACGGTATTTATGTCATCAACCATGATGCTTCGTTTGCAAGGCTTACCGGCCGAAACGGTATTATTGCGGACATGGAATGGGACTATTTTAAAAACTGGCTGATCAAGGACACCACCGGAAACGGAGAGGTGCATTCCATCTTAAGACTTGCGGATATGCTCGATGCCACGCTGGATCGGGAAAAACTCTTTATCGAGTTAAAGGGCAGCACGGCGGACGAGAAAATGGTGGATGAACTTGTAAGATATACGAAAAGCCTTGACTGCGTCGACCAGGTGGTGCTCATTTCCTTTGCAAGAGATGCGGTGGAATATGCGGAGGAAAATTATCCGGAATATGAAACCGGGCTTTTGGTTTCAAACAATCTGCAGTCGGCCATGAGCACGAATTGCGACATGATTCTGATGAAATATTCCCTGGCGACCTATTCCAACATCCAGAAGATTCATTCGCTGGAGAAAGAAGTGGGAGTCTGGACCGTAAACGATGTCGCCGTCATGAACCACATGATTCGCTGCGGCGTGGATTATCTGATTACGGATGAAATCGACATGGTAATAGAGGTTCGTAAGAAATACGATGAACGATCTGACAGGGAACATATGCGGGATGTCATTCTTTTCGGTATGAGTGCGAAGAAGAGGTGAGAACATGGAGAAGAAGAAAAAAAGCATTACGGCTTATATAGTGATATTGTGTATTCTCTGTATTGCAATCAATTATCTCGGGGCAAAAATGGCGCTGGCTTTGCACCTGCCGGTATTCTTTGACTGTATCGGTACAATGCTCGCGGCCGCTCTTGGCGGCGCACTGCCGGGTGTTATTGTCGGCTATCTTACGAATCTCATCAACGGCTATTCCGATCCGATTACGATGTACTACGGAATCTTAAACGTGCTGATTGCCATTGTTACTTCCATCTTCTTCCGTCGCGGTCTGGTCAGCTTAAAGAAGCCGCACATGATTGCACTTTTGGTGGCGATTAATGCATTCATCGGCGGAGCACTCGGAAGCGTCGTGACCTGGCTTTTATACGGTTTTTCTTTCGGAGAGGGAATTTCCGCACCCCTGGCGCATACGATTTTCGATACGGGAATTTTCAATGAGTTCTGGTCCCAGTTCATTGCGGACATGGGAATTGATTTACTGGATAAATTTATCTGCGTCGGCATTACGATCATTTTAATCCGTATTCTGCCGAAGGCACTGCGCGAGATTTTCTTTGAGCATACGGAGAGCGAGCGTCTTTTGATGGAAGCTCCCGAAATGATGCGCGAGATGATTTTTAACAACGGCGTAACAAAGAAGAATTACCACAAAAAAAGCCTTTCCCTTCGTGCAAAGGTGCTGGTGCTTCTGATTGCCGCATCGGTTCTGATTACGGTTTCCGCGTCGGTAATCAGTTTCAATCTGTTTAAAAATTCCGAGGTGAACGGCCGCATCAGTTTAGGCCGCGGTGTTTCCAACGTTGCGGCTAAAATCATAAATGCGGACGAAGTGGAAAATTATCTTTTTGGAGATTATGACGAAGACGAATACAAAATGACCGCCCTGCGCCTGGCGGACTTAAGGGAGAACGTTCCCGATGTATCGGATCTTTACATCCTTTCCGTTACCGAGAAAGGAACCAAATTCGTCTTCGGTGTCAACGAAGATCGTACGCTCGATCTGACACCCGGAGTCTTTACTTCCCTTCCGGAAGGACTTCGCGAATACTATGCCGATTTCTTAAGCGGCAAGGAAATTCCGATTGTAAACAGCACCGGGGAAAACGGAGATTTAATGAGCATCTCGACACCGATTTACAACAGCGACGGAAAATGTGTGGCGTATTCCATCGTGGATATTTCCACACTGGAGATGCGGGCGGAGATTTTTGAATTCATGATTAAGGTCATCACCTTGTTCTTCGGTGTGTTCTTATTAATTCTTGCCGTCAGCTTAAGACTTGCGGAAATCGGAATCACCCATCCCATCAACGAGATGGCTGCGGCGGCGGAAGCATTTGCGTATGATTCCGAAGAAGCACGTGACGAGAACGTGGAGAAAATCGAATCGCTTGAGATTCACACCGGCGACGAGATTGAGCATCTGTATTACGCCATTGCCAAAACCACCCATGATACCATGGGTTACATCGATGACGTAAACGAGAAAAACCGTATCATCATGAAGATGCAAAACGGCCTGATCATGGTTTTGGCGGACATGGTGGAAGGCCGCGACCAGAATACAGGAGATCACGTAAAAAAGACCGCAGCCTATACCAGGATTATTTTAAACAAGCTTCGCGAAGAAGGAAAGTTTCAGGATGAACTGACGGACGCATACATTGAGGACGTGGTGAACTCCGCGCCTTTGCACGACGTCGGTAAAATCACCATATCCGACCTTGTTTTAAACAAGCCCGGACGACTGACCGACGAAGAATTCGAAATGATGAAAAATCATACCACAGCCGGTGCGGAAATCATCGGAAAGGCCATCGAATCGGTATCCGAGGAACCCGGATATCTGGTGGAAGCCATGAACCTTGCATATTACCATCATGAGCGCTGGGACGGCAAAGGATATCCCATGGGCTTAAAGGGTGAGCAGATTCCGTTATCCGCCCGTGTTATGGCAGTGGCGGACGTATTCGATGCCCTGGTTTCCAAACGGTGCTACAAACCGCCTTTCTCTTTCGATAAGGCCATGAGTATCATTGAGGAAGAAGCCGGAACACATTTTGATCCGGATGTTGCGGCAGCGTTCATAGCGGCAAAGGATGCGGTTTACTTTGTTGCGAATTCCTTCAGTGAGGAGCATCGGTCGGTAGAAGAACCGTGGGCAAAAGATCCGAGAGCGAATGCGCCGTCGGAAGAAAAAGAGGAAAAGAGCGAATGAGTTTTATGACGGTCGAAGAACGGCTTGACAAATTAAGAGAGCGAATGAAGAACGAATCCGTGGATGTCTGTCTGATGACATCCACGGATTTTCATGCATCGGAATATGTGTCCGATTATTTTAAGGTTACGGAGTTTTTCAGCGGATGTACTTCGGACAACGTGATTCTGATTGTGTCACGTAACAGCGCGGCGCTTTGGACGGACGGAAGATATTTTATCTCCGCGGCAAAAGAACTGGAGGGCAGTTCGATTACGCTGATGCGCACCGGGGAACCCGGGGTTTTGAAAGTGGAGGAGTATTTAAGTAAGATTCTCTCCGAAAGTGCAAAGAGCACTGAGGAAGAAGCAGGGGCATCAGACGGCGCGGCATCGGACGGTCAGGCAGCTGACGGTGAGGCATCGGGCAGCGAGGCATCGAATCGTACGTATCTGGCGTACGATGCAAGATGCATCCGGGCAGACCGGGGAAGTCAGTACCGGCAGATTGCGGCAGCATGCAATGCCGCGGTGAAAGACGATTTCGATGCGGCAGACGGTATCTGGGAAAACCGTCCCGAATTCCCCGCAAATCCGCTTTGGATTATGGATGAGAGCGTGGCCGGTCAGTCCGTTAAAAGCAAACTGGAAAAAACGAAAGAGCGCATGAAACAAAAAGGTGCAACGGGACTGATTTTGACAAAACCCGATGAAATCATGTGGCTTACGAATCTGCGGGGAAACGATATTTTATTTAACCCCGTGGCACTTTCCTATATGATTTTAAACGGCAGTGAAACGGTTTTTTACATAAAAGAAAAACTCATGACGAAGGAGATTGTTTCGCATCTTTCGTCCTGTGGCATTGAGTTGCGTTCCTATGATGAGTTTTTTAAGGATTTGGCGGCCGTAAAATGGGAAGGCCGCGTTATGACGGATCCTTTCAGTGTTTCCGATGCGGTAATCGGGACACTTGCCGAAGCTGGAATCCGACCGCTTCTGTCCGTAAGTCCGGTCATGGCTTTAAAGGCGGTCAAAAACGAAACGGAGCTTGCGAATCTCCGTGCGGTTTATTTACAGGATTCCGCAGCCGTATGCCGTTATTTATACCGGCTGGATAAATATATAAAAGAGGGAAAATTCTCCCCGGAGGGGCAGTTATCTTACAAAGAAACGGACGCCGCAGGGGAACTGGATGACATGCGTAGGACAATCGACGGATATCTTTCACCGTCCTTTGAAACCATTTCCGCATTCGGTGAAAATGCCGCCATTGTGCATTATGAACCGAAGAAGGAGACAGAGGCCGCGATTCGCGAAGGAAGCTTCTTACTCCTTGATTCCGGCGGACAGTATAAAAATGGTACCACGGATATTACCAGAACCGTTCCCATCGGAGAAGTATCTGCAAAGATGAAGGAGCATTTTACTTATGTTGCCGTAGCTAATCTTCGTCTTCTGACCGCACAGTTCCGCCGCGGCTGTACAGGAGCCAATTTGGACAGTATCGCAAGAGAAGTGCTCTGGGAAAATGGCCTTGATTACAATCACGGTACCGGTCACGGCATCGGTTACTGTTTAAACGTCCACGAAGGTCCGCAGAACATTTCCTGGAAAATCACCCGGGAATCCATCGGCGCCAATACGCCGTTCGAACCCGGAATGATTACGTCCGACGAACCCGGATTTTATCTCGAAGGAGAGTACGGCATCCGGACGGAGTCCGTTGTCGAGTGCGTGGCGGATGAAACGGATGAAACCGGACGCTTCTTACGTCTTCGACCGCTTACGTTCGTACCGATCAGCCTCGATGCATTGGATGTATCATTGTTGGATGCTTCGGATATCGAAAGGCTGAATGCCTACCATGAAGAAGTATATAAAAAAATCTCCCCACTGCTTACAGACAGTGAGGAGAAAGAATGGCTTCGTCGTATGACCGCACCGGTTCTTTGAAAAACGACCGGAGCAAATTATCGTGAAACGCACGGTGCGTTATTACTTCATGAGGAAGAGTGCACAGATACAGCCGGCTAAGAGAATAACACCCAGGATAATGGGCAGGGGAGTGAATTTTGCTTTTTTCTCCTCTGCGGCGCTTTCGGCGGGTTTATCTTCTTTTAATGCACCGGATATATGCAGAAGTTTGGAAATGGGTTTGTAAACGATTAAGGTCAGCGCCATATTGATGCCGGCCTTAATTAAGTTAAAGGGCAGAAATACGGTGGGAAGCATTCCTGTCACGACTTCTCTCGGAACGCCCATATAACCGGGAGTTACCAGATAATTCCATAAAAGCATGATACCGGTCATGGAGAATACACCGGCAAGAAGACCGAGAACCGCAGTAACCAGATTCTTCTTTTTGTAATAAATCAGTGACGCCGGAAGTACAAAGAAAAGACTTGCGATGACATTCATCAAAAGGCCGACGGGACCGGATTTGCTGACGGTTACCATTTCAAGCAGGCAGACAAGCACAACGGAAACGGCACCCTGGACGGGTCCGATTAAAAAGCCGGTAATTACCAAAAGAACGTCTTTCGGATCATACTCAAGGAACGGTGCCGCAGGAATGATCGGTATGCGTATAAAGAACATTACGACATACGCCAGTGCGGCGAGGACGGCGGTGATGGCCATTTTACGTACGGTAAGTTTCATTTTGATGCTCCCTTTCTCATAAAATTTGAAATAAAAAAATCCGCAGAAACAATCTGCGGGGGCATGGGAAAATCAGCAATATGCGTATCTTCTCTCATCCAGACTTTACTGTCGGTTTCGGAATCACACCGAATCGGCCGCCGAAGCGGTTCGCGGACTTTACCGCCGGGTAGGGAATTACACCCAACCCCGAAGATTATTACATCGTGGATTATCATATACATCTTTTGCATGATTGTCAATGGGAGATGTGAGAAACTTTTAAACAATTTAAAACCCCGAATGCCTGTCTGACATTCGGGGTGTAGTTTAAAATTCGTTTTTTGCATTTTATTGTTCTGCCGTAGCGGCCGCCTGATTCTTTGCAAACTGTGCACGCTTACGAAGGGTGGGGTCCAGAATCTTCTTACGCATTCTTAAATGTGTCGGAGTAACCTCTAAAAGTTCATCCGTATCAATGAAGTCAATGGCCTGCTCCAGACTTAAAATTCTGGGCGGTACCAGACGAAGGGCTTCATCGGCGGAAGAGGAACGGGTATTGGTTAAGTGCTTGGTTTTGCAGACATTTAACTCAATATCGTCAGTTTTCGGATTCTGTCCGATAATCATGCCCGGATAAACCGTTTCGCCGGGGCCGATGAATAAGGTTCCGCGTTCCTGTGCATTGAACAGACCGTAGGTTACGCTTTCCCCGCCTTCAAAGGCAATTAACGAGCCCTGCTTGCGGTAGGTGATTTCACCCTTGAAGGGGCCGTATCCGTCGAATAAGGTATTTAAAACACCGTTTCCCTTGGTGTCGGTTAAGAAGTCTCCGCGATATCCGATCAGTCCTCTGGAGGGGATAGAGAATTCCAGTCTCGTATAGCCGTCGGTTCCGGGAGCCATGTTCAAAAGTTCGCCTTTTCTCTGGCTTAATTTCTCGATAACGCTTCCGCTGCAGTCGTCGGGAACATCGATGTAAGCCTTCTCCATGGGCTCTAACAGTTTTCCGTTTTCATCTTTCTTATAAAGAACTTCCGCCTTGCTTACCGCAAATTCATATCCTTCACGACGCATGTTCTCGATTAAGACGGACAGATGCAGTTCCCCACGTCCGGAAACCTTGAAACTGTCGGTATTGTCGGTTTCTTCCACACGTAAGGACACGTCGGTGTTTAACTCGCGGAAGAGTCTGTCGCGCAGGTGACGGCTGGTCACATATTTGCCTTCCTTGCCTGCGAGAGGAGAGTCATTTACCAGAAAATGCATTGCGATGGTAGGCTCGGAGATTTTCTGGAAAGGAATGGGCTTCGGATCGTCCACGGAGCAGAGGGTATCACCGATGTGAATATCCGCAATGCCGGAGATGGCAACGATGGAACCGATGCCGGCTTCTTTTACTTCCACTTTGTTTAAACCGTCAAACTCATAGAGTTTGCTGACTTTCACCTTCTTTAACTTGTCGGGCTCGTGATGGTTTACGATGACAACGTCCTGATTGACTTTGATGACACCGTTGTCCACCTTGCCGACACCGATACGGCCGACATATTCATTGTAATCGATGGTGCTGATTAAAACCTGTGTGCCTGCGTCCGGGTCGCCTTCGGGGGCCGGAATGTAATCCAGAATGGTATCGAAGAGCGGCTGCATGTCAACCGCGGGATCATTAAGGTTCTTAACTGCCGTACCGGATTTGGCCGATGCGTAAATGAAGGGGCAGTCAAGGAGTTCGTCGTCTGCACCGAGATCGAGCAAAAGCTCGAGAACTTCGTCCACAACCGCATCCGGTCTTGCCTCGGGGCGGTCGATTTTATTAATACAGCAGATTACGGGAAGCTTCAGTGCCATGGCCTTGCTTAAAACGAAGCGGGTCTGTGGCATGGGACCTTCGAACGCATCCACAACTAAAACCACACCGTTTACCATTTTCAGCACACGTTCCACTTCACCGCCGAAGTCTGCATGGCCCGGGGTGTCGATGATGTTGATTTTCGTATCTTTATAGGTGACTGCGGTATTCTTCGAAAGGATGGTAATACCACGCTCTCTTTCGATATCGCCGGAGTCCATGACACGCTCGGTTACTTCCTGATTCTCGCGAAATACGCCGCTTTGCTTTAAAAGCTCATCCACCAGGGTTGTTTTACCGTGATCGACATGGGCGATAATGGCAATGTTTCTGACTTTTTCATTTTTCATAATCATATTTCTTCACTCAGTTCTTTCTTATTAACAAGCAATTTTCCGATTCTCAAACTGTAACAGTATATCACTATACTTTAAGGCTTGCAATGGAAAGTTATGTGCAATAAAATAGAATAGGTGAAATGAGAAAACATCGAAAGTGGAGTCTTTACGATTATGAAGGATCTGAATAAAAAAGAAAAAGTCGGCTTGCTCTGTCTGATTCTGGGAGGCTTATTCCTGGCAGCAGGGCTTGTTTTCTTTGTTTTGATTAATTTCCGGAATTTAAGCGCAAAGAAAGTACAGGCAACCATTCTTACGAAGGTTTCCATCTATGAGGATGACAGCGACAAAAAGCAGACGCTTTTAACGGTTATGTATCCGGTCGGAACGGAGAACGTAACCACAAGTTTTACTTACGACGGAGAATTTGAAAACGACAGTGCATTCATGACGCTTTACTATGATGCAAGAAATCCCAAGGTAGTTATGGATGCCGGCTGGTATTTCGAACCGGTATTTCTGGCGGCACTGGGCCTTTTGCTTTTCCTTTGCGGATTATACTACAAAGGGGTTACCAATTTCGGTATTGTGGAACGAAAGAAACCGGACGACAATGCACCGGAGAACGAAAAGAAAATCTATGAGCTCTCCGAGCGCTCCGCAAACGGACTGTTCCCGGCCATCGGCGGATTCTTTTTCATCGTATTCGGTGTGCTGATGCTGATTCTCAGACATAATTACTGGATGTGGGCTTTCATCGTAATCGGTATTCTGGCCGTACTTTATTTCGGTTATGACATGATTCCCGCCATGCTTGAACTTCACCGGCTGAAGGTGGCACAGAAGTTTAAGGGCAGGGTTGTGGATACCGATAAAGACTTAAAGAAGGCAGATAAGAAGTCGGAAAAGAAGAGTAAATCTTTAGAAGAAGAGCCGGCGAAAACCCAAAAAGAAGAAAAAAATGAGGAAAAAGAGGAGTCTGCGAAGTAAGATCAGGCAGGCTGAGGCAATATGAACAATACAGATATACTCGAATTAAAGAAACGTTTTAAAAAAGACAATACCATTACCCGGATTCAGGGCTGTTATGTCCTGGGAATGGAAAAAAAGATACAGACCACAATAGACAGTTATTTCTCGGATCTGGACGAATCCGAGCAGTTTAAATATCTCGAGATCATTAAAAAAGGTCTTTCCGGAGTTCTCGGAAAGAATCTTCAGTCCTTATCTTTTGAGGGCGCAGAGGGAGAGAAGAACCCGCAGTCCATGATGTCGCTACTGGCACTTCGCGACAGCGAGTTAAAAGAACCGGCCATGCTGGAGGCATTTTATCAAAGCATCATCGAAAAATATGTCTGCACCGGCAACTATCTGATTCTGATTATCCATGATATTTATGACATTCCCGTCATCGGGAAAGACAATCTCGAACTTGACGAGTCCGAGGAAACCTATAAATACATCTACTGCCTGATCTGCCCGGTCAATCTCTGCAAGCCGGCGCTTTCCTATCATGAGGATACGAATACGATTGCAAGAAGAGAGCGTGATTTTGTGGTGGAAATGCCGGACGTGGGATTTCTGTATCCTTCCTTTAACAACCGTTCCTGCGATGTAAACGAGCTATTGTATTACTGTAAGGATCCGAAGGAGAATCATCCGGAACTGATTGAAAATCTGCTCGGCTGCAAACAGGAGCCGTCCATCGATGATGAGAAAGAAGTCTTCCATCAGATTGTGGAAGATGTATTGAACGATAACAACGAATACGACACCTTTGAAATGGTTCGTTCCATCAATGACTGTCTGACGGACCTTTCCGAGGAAAAGGTATCGGCGGAACCGGTTGTAATCGACAAGCAGGGGCTGAAGGATCTGATGTTAAATGCCGGTCTGAAGGAAGAGCACCTGCCGAATTTTGAAAAGCATTTTGACAAGGAAGCCGGAGCGGATGCCACCTTTAAAGTGGACAGCTTAAGGGAAAACCGCAACTTAACCATGAAGTCCGACGATTTAAAAATCATGGTAAAACCCGGCAGCGCGGACCTGGTGGAAATCCGTATCCTGGATGGGCGCAAATGCATCGTTATTCCGATGAATTCCGACATGGAAATCAACGGAATCATGAAACGTATTACGGATGAAATAAAGATTCTTGGAGAATAATTACAAATGTAGTATAATAAACGAAAGGACCCGGGAGGTAACGAAGATGTTTATTGTTCTGTCGGCAATTATCGGAATTTGCATCATTGTAGCGGTCATTGCCGCTATCACAACCGTTGTTTCCACATCTGCATGGGTAGCCAGCAGAGAGGAAGAACAGGATTAAACTGCATAATTAAGGGGGAAAAGGGTATGGCATTGGAACTGGAACGCATGTCTGAATGTGAAGCACTTCTTATGAGAATCCTTTGGGAAGAGGATTGTGACATGTCCATGAGAGAACTTATGGATGAAGCGTATGACAAGTACGGAAAAGTCTGGGCAAAACAGACGGTTTCCACGCTTCTTAAAAGAATGACGGATGCAGGATATGTCAGCAGTTATCGGGAAGGCAGAATTTTCTATTATCACTCGGAAGTAAAGGCAAAGGATTACAGAACCGAAGAGGCATTGTCCTTTGTAAAGAAGTGGTTTGACGGAGATCCGGTTGCATTACTGGAGGCCTGCAACAAGAAAAAGAAACTGACCAAAACACAGAAAGAGCGTTTAAAGAAGCTTTTGTAAAGAAATATAGTCGCCGGTTACGATTCTTCGTAGCCGGCTTTTTTATGTTTTACGGGATTTTTTAAAATTTGCTCTTGACATGAAAACATAAACTGTTATATTAGATATAGAACAGACAAAACAGAAAGGTGGTGTGCATATGGATGGTTCGAAACTGACACAGAAATCAATACAGGCAATTCAGTCCTGTCAGTCACTGGCTGAGGAGTACGGTAATCAGGAGATTAGTGAAGAACATCTTCTTTATGCATTGCTGACACAGGATGACAGTCTGATCCTGAAACTCGTGGAACGAATGGAAATCAACAAGGAGTATTTTATCAACCGTGTTCTTTCCGTAATCGAGGCAAAACCCAAGGTTTCCGGAGCGGAATGTTATGTGGGTGAGAATTTAAGGAAGGCCCTTCAGGCAGCCGAGAAGACGGCGAAGCAGATGGGCGACGAATATATCTCCGTAGAGCACCTGGTACTCGCCATGATTGAATATCCTTCCGTGGATATGAAGGGTATTTTAAAAGAATTCGGCATTACTAAGGAGCGTTTCTTAAAAGCGCTTTCCACGGTTCGCGGTAACCAGAGAGTAACGGGAGACAACCCCGAAGGCACATATGACGTACTGACGAAATACGGACAGGATCTGGTGGAACGGGCAAGAGACCAGAAACTCGATCCCGTCATCGGACGTGACAGCGAAATCCGAAACGTAATCCGGATTCTTTCAAGAAAAACAAAGAACAATCCGGTCTTAATCGGTGAACCCGGCGTCGGTAAAACCGCCGTTGTGGAGGGACTTGCCCAGCGTATCGTGCAGGGAGATGTTCCACAGGGACTGAAGGATAAGAAGATTTTTGCCCTGGATATGGGTGCACTGGTAGCGGGAGCCAAATACCGCGGTGAATTCGAGGAAAGACTGAAAGCCGTTCTCGATGAAGTGCGTAAGTCCGAGGGAGAGATCCTGCTTTTTATCGATGAACTTCATACCATTGTCGGAGCCGGAGCTTCGGAAGGAAGCCTCGATGCCGGCAATATGTTAAAACCCATGCTTGCAAGAGGCGAGCTGCACTG
>DLBG01000029.1 GCA_002494135.1 Lachnospiraceae bacterium UBA7027 | reverse complement strand
ATCGTTTTAATGGCTCAAATCGGTTCCTACGTACCCGCAAAGAGCGCAAATATCGGCGTTGTGGACCGTATCTTTACGAGAGTCGGAGCAAGCGATGATCTCTCAAGCGGCCAGAGTACGTTTATGGTGGAAATGAACGAAGTTTCCAATATTCTTCGCAACGCGACAAAGAATTCGCTTCTGATTCTGGATGAAATCGGTCGCGGTACGTCCACTTTTGACGGTCTTGCCATTGCCTGGGCTGTAATCGAACATATCGCAAACCGGAATCTGCTCGGTTCCAAGACACTTTTTGCGACACATTATCATCTTCTGACCGAACTCGAAGAGAAAATGGACAACGTGAAGAATTACTGCATTGCAGTTAAGGAACGCGGCGATGACATTGTATTTTTACGAAAAATCATTCCGGGCGGAACCGACCGAAGCTACGGTATCGAAGTGGCAAAACTGGCCGGTGTTCCCGATATCGTCATCGAACGGGCAAAGGTGATTCTTTCCGAACTGTCCGAAGGGGATATCGCTTCCATGGTTGCGGATATCAATGTTTCCTCCTCCGATTCCGGCAGGACGCATAAGGCAATCAAAAGGCAGGATGAAGTCGATGCGGGACAGCTTTCGTTCTTTGATTCTGTATCAGATGCCGAAATTATCGAAGAAATCAGGGGCATCGATATTTCCACGCTGACGCCTCTGGACGGTCTGAATCTTCTTTACCGGATTCAGAACCGGATAAAAAACAGAATATAGAACAGGATTCATAACCGATGATACATGTACTGGATAACGAAACCATTAATAAAATAGCTGCCGGTGAAGTGGTGGAAAAACCGTTAAATGTCGTAAAAGAGCTGGTTGAGAATGCGATTGATGCCGAAAGCAGTGCGATTACCGTTGAGATTAAGGGCGGCGGAATTGATTATATCCGCGTAACCGATAACGGAAAAGGAATTCCGCAGGGTGAAGTAAAAACCGCTTTCTTGCGACATGCAACCAGTAAAATCGCCTCCGAAGACGACCTGGCATATTTAAACACACTGGGCTTTCGGGGTGAGGCGCTTGCCTCCATCGCTGCGGTTTCATCGGTTGAAATGACTACGAAGACCGAAGATCAGCTGATGGGCGTCAGAATCTGCATAGAAGGCGGAGAGGTAAAAGAGTTCGAAGAAATCGGTGCACCGTGTGGTACTACAATTGTAGTAAGAAATCTGTTTTTCAATGTGCCTCCCAGAAAGAAATTTTTAAAGAGCCCGACCGCGGAAGCGGCTTCCATTGTGGAAACCGTGCAGCATATGGCATTATCCATGCCGGGTCTTTCATTTAAACTAATCGTAAACGGCAGTGTAAAATTCTTAACCTCCGGAAACGGAGAACTGAAGGAAGTGATTTACCGGATTTTCGGAAAGAACACATCCGACGAACTGATTCCGATTATGGTGGAAGACTACGGAATCCGTATCGAGGGATATCTCGGAAGGCCGGTTATTTCAAGGTCTACCAGAGCCGATGAGAATTACTACGTCAATCATCGATACATCCGCTCCAAAGAGCTTTCAAAGGGAATTGAGGAAGGCTACAAGGAATTCCTGATGATGCACCGTTTCCCGTTCTGTGTGCTTCATTTTAACCTGGATCCCTCGGCAATCGATGTGAATATCCATCCGAGCAAGATGGAAATCAGAATGGACCGCCAGGATGTGGTGGTTCGCCTTCTTGCCGAATCCGTACATGATGCACTGATCGGGAGGGACTTAATTCCGCAGATTAAAGAACAGACCGAGGAAGTCAAAGAAAAAATCGTGGCTCCCGAACCGTTTGAAGTAAGACGCCGCGAGGCAGAAACGGTAACGGAACAGACCGAAGCGGAGGAAGATTTTAATCCGCATCGGGAGATTTTCTTTAACGACAAAGAGGAAGATACCGTAAGCACGGTTGTGCCGGAATCCGTCGCAGGTGAATTTCCTGTGAAAACCCTGAACCCTTCAAAAATCGCGAAAACTTCGAACCCTTCGGAAATCGCGAAAACCATGAGCCCTTCGGAAATCGCGAAACCTTCGGAGCCTGTGAAAACCTCGAACCCTTACACCGAGAAACTTGTGGTGGAAAAACCCGAGCAGTATACGATGTTTGAAACCGAGTTTTTCAGGGAAGAATCGAAGGAAGAATTCGAAGTGATCGGTCAGATTTTCGATACCTACTGGATTATCGCCCTGAAAGACAGGATTTATTATATGGACCAGCATGCGGCGCATGAAAAGGTCAAATACGAAGAGTTCATGAAGAAGTACAAAGAAGGATTCTTAGAGTCCCAGAACCTTCTTCCGCCGGTTGTCGTCAGTTTGAAACCGACGGAACTTGAAGTGTATCGAAAGAACCGCGAAGCGTTCGCAAATCTTGCGTTTGAAATCGAGGAATTCGGCTCGGATGCGGTTGTTTTAAGAAGCGTTCCGTCCGATTTATTCGGCTATACATCACAGGAACTGTTCCGTGATATTTTAAAAGAATTAACGGAAACCTATTCCTCGAAGAGCATTACAACGGTGGAGGAGCGAATCGCCACCAGAGCCTGCAAGGCGGCCATCAAAGGCAATACGGGGCTTACGAAGGAGAATGCGAAGAAACTGATCGAAATGCTTTTTACGCTCGACAATCCGTATCAGTGTCCGCACGGCAGACCGACTCTGGTTTCCGTCAGCAAGTACGAAATCGAGAAACTGTTTAAACGTATCGTCTGATCAAGAGCTGCACAGGTACGGGTAAGCAACGAAAAGAATTAATCGAAGACAATCCATGAGTGAAACGAAACAAAAACTGATTATTCTCACCGGTCCTACAGGTGTAGGTAAAACAAAGATATCGATTTCGCTTGCAAAGGCTTTAAACGGAGAAATCATCTCCGCAGATTCCATGCAGGTTTATAAGGGAATGGATATCGGTTCCGCAAAAATCAGAGAAGAAGAAATGCAGGGCGTGAAACATCATTTGATTGATATTCTGGATCCGAAGGATGATTTCAATGTGGTGATTTTTCAAAAGCTTGCCGCAGACGCTATAGATGAGATTACGTCGCGGGGAAAGCTTCCGATTGTGACAGGCGGAACGGGATTTTATATTCAGGCTCTTCGCAAAGGCGTGGAATTCTCCGAAGAAGAGGATCTCACAATCCGGAAAGAACTGGAAGAAGAAGCGATTCGAATCGGAAAAAAAGCATTCCACGAAAAACTGCTTTCGGTGGATCCGAAGTCCTATGAACGCATTCCCGCAGGCAATGTAAAACGGGTGGTAAGGGCGTTGGAATTCTACCGGATGCACGGTTATCCGATATCCGAGCATAACGATACCGAGAAGCAAAAAGGGAGCATTTACAATGATTTATGCTTCATTCTGACCAACGAAAGAAGCGTTCTTTACGATTCCATTAACCGCCGCGTCGACTTGATGGTGGAAGAGGGACTTTTCGAAGAGATTAAGAAGCTTAGCGATATGGGACTTACCAGGGAATACAATTCCATGCAGGGAATCGGATACAAGGAGATTCTTTCGTATTATGCAGGGGAGTTGTCGCGTGAAGAAGCCGTGGAACTGGTTAAGAAAAATACGCGTCATTTTGCAAAAAGACAGTATACGTTTTTTAAATCGCTGCCGGATGTAACCGTCTTCGACAAATCCGAATACGGACCGGATGCGGATGAAATCATCGCCGAAAAAATGATTCTTACGGCAAAAAAACAGTTTGAAATTTAAAAGGTGGAGAAGAAGATGAATATTTACAAGGAAATGGGAATTTCGGATTGTGTCTCAAATCTCGGAGAGGCCGCTTTAAGGGATTTAAAGCCGCGCTTTGAACAGATTGACGAAATCGCTGAAATCTGCCAGATGAAAGTTTTAAAAGCCATGCAGGAGTGCGGCGTCAGCGAAGCCTGTCTGCTTGGTACAACAGGATACGGTTATAACGATATCGGAAGAGACCGGTTGGAAGAGGTGTATGCCCATATTTTCCACACGGAAGACGCCCTGGTTCGTCCGCAGATTACCTGCGGCACCCATGCGCTTGCACTTGCCTTAATGAGCAACCTGCGTCCGGGAGATGAACTTTTAAGCCCTGTCGGCAAACCCTACGATACTCTCGAAAAAGTGATCGGAATTACACCGCATCCCGGTTCGCTTGCCGAATACGGCATAAGCTACGCACAGGTTGATTTATTAAAAGACGGCACCTTTGACTATGACGGAATCAAAAATGCAATCAACGATAAAACAAAGCTTGTAACCATTCAGCGTTCTAAGGGATATCAGACCAGACCCAGTTTTTCCGTAAAACAGATTGGCGAACTGATTCATTTTATCAAAGAAATCCGTCCCGATTTAACCGTTATGGTCGATAACTGTTACGGAGAATTCACGGAAACCATCGAACCTACCGATGTGGGAGCTGATATGGTGGTCGGATCGTTAATTAAAAACCCGGGCGGAGGCCTGGCTCCGATCGGAGGCTATATTGCCGGTACACAAAAATGCGTTGAAAATGCGGCATACCGTCTGACTTCGCCGGGACTCGGCAAGGAAGTCGGCGCATCCCTCGGTGTTTTGAAAGACTTTTACCAGGGACTGTTCCTGGCTCCCACGGTGGCCTCAAGCGCGGAAAAAGGAGCGATTTTTGCCGCAAAACTGTTTGAAACGTTAGGATTTGATACGGTTCCGCACTCCGATGAAATCAGACATGATATCATTCAGTCCGTGATTTTGAGAAGTCCGGAGAGAGTCATTGCATTCTGTCAGGGCATTCAGGCCGCATCACCCGTGGATTCCATGGCAATGCCTTATCCCGACGACATGCCGGGATACGATTCAAAAGTGATTATGGCAGCCGGTAATTTTATTTCCGGTTCGAGTATCGAACTTTCCGCGGATGCACCGATCAGAGAGCCGTATGCGGTCTATTTCCAGGGAGGACTGACGTTCGCACACGCAAAGTACGGAATTTTAAGGGCTGTGGAAGAACTTTACCAAAAAAAGCTGATTGAAATTCCGGACTGATTTACCAATCCGGGCCCGCGTGCTATAATAAAGTGTTAATTTATGGGTTGATGAAAGGGAAGTTTCAGTGTTAAACAATACATTCGGAATCGATTTGGGTTCCAGTACAATTTGTATCTACAATCACGATAAGCGTTCTTTCTTTCACGAGAAGAACATGATTGCCATCGACAAACGTGCGGGGGTGATTGCTTACGGGGATTCCGCATATGAAATGTTTGAAAAGGCGCCGGATAACATCAAAGTGTCCTATCCTTTAAGCAACGGCGTTATTGCGGATATTCACAACATGCAGACTTTGCTTAAACTGTTTATTCAGGATGCTTCCGGCGGAAGTTACAAGAATGCGACCTATTATATCGCAATCCCGACGGACGTAACCGAAGTGGAGAGAAGATCTTTCTACGATCTGGTCGATGAGGCCGGACTTCGTGCAAAACATATTTATGTGGTCGACAAAGCCGTGGCGGATGCCATCGGTCTCGGCATCGATGTGAAGAATTCCCAGGGTGTCATGGTCGTTGACGTAGGGTTTAATACCACCGAAATCTCGATTATTTCCATGGGAGGTATCGTTATTTCCAAAATGGTAAAATCGGGCGGTACCCGCTTTGACGATGCCATTCGTGCGGCCGTGAAGAAAGAATACCGTCTGTATATCGGCGGAAAGAGCGCGGAAAAGATCAAAATCGACCTCGAAATGTTAAAAGAAAACAACGAACCGGCGACCGTTTACGGAAGAGACGTTGCAAGCGGACTTCCGATGGAGCGTTCGGTCGATACGAAACTTGTGGATGCGGCTTTACAGGAATATTTTGACGTGATTATCGATAACGTGAAAGTAATTCTCGAGCGTACTCCGCCCGAACTGTCCGCGGATATTTACAAAAACGGCCTGTTTTTAACAGGCGGCGGCTCCCTGGTGTCCGATCTGGGGCTTCAGCTCGCAAGAGGAACCGGCCTTAAGGTTAACATGGCTGAAGAAGCAGGTAAAACCGTAATTCAGGGACTTGCCGAAATTATCCGCAACAAGCGCTTCCGCAGTGTTGCTTACACGATTGAAGGAATGGGAAAATAGTATATGTCCCCTTACGTACCGAAAAAACAGGAAAAGTTCTCGCTTCCTACCAAATACTGGATGATGATCTTAATCGCCGCCTGCCTGATTCTGCTGGTGGTTACTTTTCTGGTTGACATTCCCGAGAATCCCGCCGGTTTTGTGACCGGTTATACCATCGTACCGATGCAGAAGGGTATTACTTCCATCGGTTCTTATTTGGTTGACCGCAAGGAAATGCTGGTCAGAATTGCGGATCTTCAGAAAGAGAACGAAGAATTAAAGAACGAAATTACCGCACTGAACGAAGAAAACATCCAGTTAAAACAGGACAAATTCGAGTTAATCGAACTTCGTAAGCTTTTTGATTTAAATGAAATGGTTGCGGACTACGAGAAGACCGGAGCGACCGTCATTGCGGCGGGAACCGGCAACTGGTTTGATTCGTTTATTATCGACAAAGGAAAAAATGCCGGAATTAAGCGTGACATGAATGTTTTAGCCGGCGGCGGCCTCTGCGGAAGAGTGGTTGAAGTAGGGCCCAACTGGTCCAGAGTCATGGCAGTCATCGACGATACCTCCAATGTTTCCGCACAGGTTCTTTCCACCTCCGATCGACTGATCGTATCGGGTGATTTACAGTCCATGAAGGAGAATCACATCCGGTTCAGTGACCTTTATGACGACAAGAACCAGGTGGCGGTGGGAGATAAGGTGGTAACTTCCAATATTTCCGACAAGTTCCTTCCGGGGATTTTAATCGGGTATATTTCCTCGATCGAAACGGACCCCAACAATTTGACCAAGTCCGGTTATATTACACCGGCCGTGGATTTCGCCCATTTAAGCGAAGTCATCGTGATTTTACAGAATAAGCAGGTAGTGGAAACGGAAAAGTAAAGGAAAAAACATGAAGAAATTAGTCATGAACATCCTTTTGATCGTTATATTCTTTGTGCTGCAGACAACGGTTTTCTCCAGGTTATCGATTGTCGGTGTGGTTCCCAGCCTTATGGTGGTTTTAATTGCCGTTACGGGCTTTATGCAGGGGGACAAACCGGCTCTGATCATGGGCTTTGTCTGCGGTCTTTTGCTGGATCTTTTTACATTCCGGATTCTCGGAATGCAGGCTCTGATTCTGTGTCTGATCGGTTTCGTTACGGGGCAGTTCCACAACACGTTTTATCCGGAAGATTTTAAACTTCCGCTTCTTGTCATTACGGGCAGCGACCTTGCGTATTCGCTGATGATGTATTTCTTTGCGTATTTGTTCCGTGCAAGGTTCCATTTCGGATATTATTTTTTAAATATCTGCCTGCCGGAACTTGTCTATACACTGTTTGTTGCACTGCTTATTTATCCGGGATTTTTACTGCTTTACCGTTTTGTAATAAAAGGACGCGTAAAAGAGGCGTAAGGAGAAGTTTTGAAAGAGAAAATTCAGGAATTCTTTCACAACTTAATCACTTCCAGAGTACTGGTGCTCGGCATTGTAATCGCCACGCTCGCGGGCGTTCTGATTGCAAGGCTTTTTACGTTGCAGATTGTAAACGGCGAATATTATCAGGAGAACTTCCAGCTTAAAATCATCCGCAAACGTTCCATCGCATCCACGCGCGGCAATATTTACGACCGGAACGGCAACCTGCTCGGTTATAACGAACTTGCCTATTCCATCGTGATAGAAGATATTTTCGACGATGAGAATAACAAAAACCAGGCGATGAACGACGTGATCATGACGCTTTCCGATTTGCTTGAAAAAAACGGGGACAGCTTAATCAGCGACTTCGGCATTATTTTAAACGAAGACAATCAGTTTGAATTTGCCTACACGGATACGAAACATCTGCGTTTCTTAGCCGATATTTACGGGTATGCCACCATAGACAAGTTAAAATATGACGAACGCAACGCAACGCCGGAAGATGTTGTGGATTTTTTCTGCGCCAAAAAGAATTTCGCAATCGGAAGTTATCATGAGAATCCGGAAACCGGTAAGAAGGAATTTACTCCGAGGGAAGGATATTCCAACGAAGACATTCTGAAACTGATAATTGTGCGTTACAACATCGGCCTGAATGCCTTTAAAAAATACGTTACCACGACGGTTGCAACCGATGTCAGTGAAGAAACGGTGGTTGCCGTATATGAAAACGAGGATATTTTAAAAGGCGTTTCCGTATCGAAGGATACGGTCAGAAGATACAAGGATTCCGTATATTTTTCACAGGTTCTCGGATATACCGGCATGATTTCGCAGGAAGAATACGACCAGTATTACGATCCCGAACATCCCGACCGGTATACGATGAATGATTTCGTCGGCAAAACCGGCATGGAACTGTCAATGGAGCAGTATCTGCAGGGAACCAAGGGTGAGGAGGTTTTCTACGTAAACAATACCGGTAAGGTTTTGGAACGCGTCAACTATACGGCGCCCGTTGCCGGAAGCGATATTTATCTGACCATCGACCGCGATCTGCAGGTGGCGGTTTATCATCTGCTTGAGCAGAAAATCGCCGGTATTCTGGTATCGAAAATCCGCAACATCAAAGAATTTACACTCCCCGACGGGGCATCGCAGAGTAAAATCGTAATTCCCATTGACGACGTCTATTATCAGTGTTTTAACAACAACGTCATCGATTTAAAACGTCTTTCGAAGGAATATGCATCCGATACGGAAAAGGAGGTTTACAGCGCCTATCTGTCCAAGGAGGAAGCCGTTTTGCAAAGTGTGGAAGAGATGCTTCGAAACGGTACGACTCCGTATAACCAGCTCTCCAAAGAAAACCAGGTATATCAGAGTTTTATTATCGCCATGTTAAGTTCGGAGAACCACGGAATTATCGTGAAGGGGAAAGGCTATGAGGAAGACGCAACCTACAATGCCTGGGCCGTTGAAGAAACCATCAGCATGAAGGAATACCTGGAGTACTGCATTTCCAAAAACTGGATCAACACGCAGAACCTGGATGTGACCAAAAAACGGTATTCCGATTCGGATGAAATCTATGACAGCATCGTTCGTTATACGATCGAACACTTACAAAACAATACCGAATTCTCCAAAAAGATTTATAAATACATGATTGCCCAGAACCTGATTAACGGCCGCCAGGTCGAACTGATTCTCTGGGATCAGGGTGTTTTGAACATCGAGGAGAGCCGCATCAATGATTTGAGAAGAGGTGCGGTCAGCTCGTATGATTTTATGCTCGAATGCATTAAGAATCTTGAACTCACACCGGCTCAGCTGGCGTTAGATCCCTGCTGCGGCGCGGTGGTGATTACGGACGTCAATACAGGTGACGTGCTTGCGATGGTATCGTATCCGAGCTACGACAACAACCGCCTGGCAAATTCCGCCGATACGGCGTATCTGGCACGCTTAAACAACGATTATTCGAGGCCTCTTTGGAACTATGCGACGCAGTACCGTTCCGCACCCGGATCGACCTTTAAACCGGTTTCTGCGGTTGCCGGACTCGAAGAGGGCGTGATTGACCTGGATTCGATTATCTACTGTACCGGTACTTTTGATAAACTGACCGGAATTCAGCACAAGTGCTGGGTATATCCCGGCGGACACGGCGGATTAAACGTTTCCGGCGGTATTGCACATTCCTGTAACTGTTTTTTCTACGAAGTCGGTTACCGTCTTGCTAAGGATGAAAACAATGTTTACGATGCGAATCTCGGTACCGAACGCCTGGCAAAATATGCGGAATGGTTCGGCTTGACCGAAAAATCCGGCGTGGAAATTCCCGAAGCGGATCCGATTGTATCCGGCGTATATCCGGTTCCTTCCGCCATCGGACAGGGCGAACATGCCTATACTACGGTGGGACTTGCAAGATATGCGACCGCGATTGCCACAAACGGAACCGTTTACAATCTGACGCTGCTTGATAAAGTCGTTGATTCCAAGGGCAAAGTGGTGCTGGAAAATCATGCCGATATCAGAAATCATGTGGACCTTCCCGTGGAATACTGGAATGCGATTCATTCCGGTATGAAGAGAGTGGTGGAAGCAAAGACTTACTTCCATGAACTTCCCGTAACCGCAGCCGGTAAAACCGGTACGGCACAGGAGAGCAAGAAGCGTGCAAACCACGGTCTTTTCATCGGTTACGCGCCGTATGAAAGTCCGCAGATTGCAATGAACATCCGTATTATGAACGGCTACTCGTCCGACTACGCGGCTCAGGTGGCGAAGGATATTCTGGCTTATTACTATGACTTAAAGAACAGGGACGAACTGATTACCGGACAGGCGGATACCCCGGTTGCAGCGCAGGGAGGAGACTGATGAAGAAATATAAGTTCAGGGATTATAATTTCAGACTTGTCCTGATGCTCATCGGTATTTCCGTGATCGGTATTCTTGCCGTCGGCAGTGCGGACAAGGATTTGCAGCCGAAACAGTTTTACGGTTTTCTGCTCGGTTTCGGACTGATGATTGTGATTTCGTTTATCGATTACACCAAGATTCTGAAACTGTGGTGGATCATCTACGGAAGCAATATCGTTTTGCTTTTGTTGGTACGGTTTTTCGGCGAATCGCACTATGGTGCCAAGCGCTGGCTGAACATCGGAATTACAACGATTCAGCCCTCGGAAATGGCAAAAATAATGTTGATTCTGTTCTATGCACAGTTTATAATGGTATTTAGGGAAAAAATGAAGGACATACGGATCATTTTACTGGCCATAGGCCTTATGATTCCGCCTCTTTTCCTGATTTACAAACAGCCTGACTTATCGACAACAATTACGGTTTTTCTTGTCATGAATGTCATCCTGTTTGTGGCTGAAATCCCTTACAAATATGTGCTGGGATATCTCGGGGTCGTTATTCCGGCAGCGGTTTTGGCCTTTATCTATATTCTTCAGCCCAATCAAAAGCTTCTGGACCCTTATCAGCAGACAAGAATTCTTGCCTGGCTGCATCCGGAGCAGTACGAAATGGACGAAGCATTTCAGCAGCTGAATTCCGTTATGGCCATCGGTTCCGGGGAACTGACCGGAAAAGGCTTAAACAATAACGTCGTCAATTCGGTGAAGAATGCCAATTTTATTTCCAAACCGGAATCGGACTTTATCTTTACGATTGTCGGAGAGGAACTCGGCTTCGTCGGATCCGCACTTTTGGTTGCTTTGCTTTTGGGAATTGCCGTTGAGTGTTTTATCATCGCTCACAGATCGAAAGAAATATCGGGGCGCGTCATAGCCGCGGGCATGGGTGCTCTGGTCAGCCTGCAGGGAATGGTAAATATCGCCGTTGCGACGGGACTTCTTCCGAACACCGGCTTGCCGCTTCCTTTTGTATCGGCAGGTTTAACTTCGCTGGTCAGCCTGTTTATCGGAATGGGGTTCGTATTAAACGTGGGACTGCAGCGCAGGAATAATTATAATAATTAAACCTATTGGGGTGGGGTAGCAAAATGAACATTGCATTAATTGCGCATGACGCAAAGAAGAAACTGATGCAGAATTTTTGTATCGCATACAGGGGGATTCTGTGCAAAAACGAACTGTATGCAACCGGAACAACGGGGCGTCTGATTGAAGAAGTCACCAATTTGAACGTACATAAATATCTTGCGGGACATTTGGGCGGAGAACAGCAGATCGGTGCGCAGATTGAGCATAATCAGATTGACCTTGTTATCTTTTTGAGAGACCCTTTGACCGCGAAGGCTCACGAACCCGAAATCAGCAATGTGGTTCGCCTTTGCGATATTCATAACATTCCCATCGCCACCAATTTGGCGAGCGCGGAATTATTGATTAAGTCTTTGGACAGGGGAGATTTAGAGTGGCGTGAAATGTACAAATAAAGCCTTTCTTTTTCTAACTTCACTCGGCTGTATCCTTTTGCTTTTTACCGGATGCATGTCCGAACAATATTCCTTTGTTTTTAACCGCAATATGGCCTCCGGCTCCTACACGATGGTAAATGTCGCGGAAGTGAATGCTACGCTTTCGGGATATACCGAATCTATTTGTGTGGACTACGGGGAATACAAACAGTCCGATTCCTATATTCTTGCGGAAGCGGGCGGTTTTTTTGATATTACCGGGCAGGAAGTCATTTACGGCAAGAATCTGTATCAGACCATGAACCCGGCGTCCTTAACCAAGGTTATGACCGCACTTGTTGCGTTAAAATACGGCAATTTAAGCGATACGGTGGTGGTGACCGAGAATGCCATGGTAAAAGAGTCCGGTGCACAGACGGCGGGCTTTAAGGTCGGCGATATCATGAGTCTTGAACAGGCAATTAACATCATGATGGTCTGCTCCGCAAACGACGCCGCTCTGACCGTGGCGGAACACGTGGGCGGCAGCATCGGAGATTTTGTCAATCTGATGAATATGGAGGCACAACGTATCGGTGCGACGGGAACTCATTTTACAAACCCGCACGGTCTGACCGACGAAGAACATAAAACGACGCCGTATGATATGTATCTGATTTTCAACGAGGCGCTGAAAAATGACACCTTTAAGGCAATCATCAACCAGGTTGCCTATACGACACAGTATTCGGATGCGGCGGGGAACTTAAAGGATTTCTCCTCCGACTCGACGAATCTGTTCTTTAAAGGAACTTACGAAACACCGTCCGACATCATGGTTTTGGGCGGAAAAACCGGTACAACGAACGCCGCGGGAAGCTGTCTTATGATTTATGCGAAGGATTCAAACAATCACTATTATATTTCCGTGGTTATGAATGCGCCGGACCGGGAAACGGTCTATAAAGACACGGTTTCGCTGCTTGCACTCAGGTAAACAAACAGTGCTTAAAATTTAGTGAATTCGGTTGTCTTTTTGGGCGGTTTCCATTATAATTTAAGAGTATTTGAAAATGCTTTATGGGGTGTTTTACAAATAACTGAAATAACTGATCGGAGGGGATTGCAATATGATTCGTATGATTACAGGAAAGAACGGAAAAGGTAAATCCAAAGTACTTTTGGAGAAGGTGAACGAAGAAGTTAAGACAGTCTTGGGTAACGTGGTATATATCGATACCACAACAAAGCATATGTATGAATTAAACAACAAAATTCGTTTAATCAATGCTTCCGAGTACATGCTTGATACTTCGGATAAATTCCTTGGATTCCTTTCCGGTATTATTTCTCAGGATCACGATCTGCAGCAGATGTATTTTGATAATTTCCTGAAACTTGCCAACATCAGCATTTCCGAAATCGAAGGCGTAGTGAAGGAACTTGAACTTTTAAGTGACAAATTCGGTGTGGACATTTATATTTCCGTTTCCACTTCCGACGGCGACATTCCCGCTTCCTTGGAAGACAAGGTTTTGATCGCTCTGTAAAGAAACCTTTGGCACCAAGAGCCTCAGAAATCGCTTCTGAGGCTTCTTTTTTGAAACAGGAAATAATTTTTTACGTATAAAATGGCTGAACAAAACGGTAACGAACAACAGGTGAAGAGAAAGAAATATCACAAGCCGTTAAATTTCAATATCGGCATGGTGATTTTCGTCGTCATCGGGGCATATATTCTGTATTGCCTCGTTGCTTATCTGCGTTCGAATCCCGTGGCCGGTTATGAGGTAAAAATCGGCTCGTTAACGTCTCCCGCAACTTACGAAGGATTAATCATCCGAAACGAGGAAGTCATCAATTCCCCGAATGCAGGATATGTCAATTATTATGCCCGTGAAGGCGAGAAAATGGCCTGCGGCGATTTGGTCTATTCCGTGGACGGAAGCGGGGAACTGGCAGAGCTTTTAAAAACTGCCGGAGACGGCGCAAACAGCATGTCGGACGAAGATTTTCATCAGATCCGCGACGAAATCGTAACGTTCGCAAAAGATTTTAACAACAGAAAGTTCTACCCGGTCTATGATTTTAAATACAATCTGCAGGGTACGACGTTAAAACTTTCGAATCTGAATGTTTTAAATTCCATCGATTACATCAACACGGGAAGAATCGGCAATTCGGTGCAGATGAACAATGCTCCGAAGGCCGGATATGTGGTATTCTCGACGGACGGTTATGAGAATACGCTTTCCCAGGACATTACCGTGGATGATTTTAAGAAGGAGCATTACGAGAAGAAACAGTTCGTCAACAACGAGCTGGTGGCTGCGGGTGATCCGGTTTATAAAATCATCGGAAGCGAGAACTGGGACGTCATCATCCAGACCGACGAACAGACCGCTCAGGCATTGAAAGAGCAGGGAACCGTCAATGTAAAATTCTTAAAAACGCAGAATACCTGCTATGCGTCGACGGATGTTGTAAAGCACGGGGAAGGAACCTTTGTAATTCTGTCGTTCCGTTCCTATGTGTCCACATTTGCAACGGACCGCTTTATCAATATTGAAATCATGACCGAAGAAAAGACCGGTCTTAAGATTCCGAATACCGCAATCGTGGAGAAGGAATTCTTCTTAATTCCCGAAGAATTCGGTACGGTGCTCGATGAGAATTCCGATACGGCAACGTTCGGAATCCAGACCTATAACGACAAAGGTCAGCTTCTGACCAAGTATTACGATCTTGAAGTATACGAAAAGAAAGACGGCTATTATTACATCGACGCGCCGGAGATTGAACTCGGTACAGTGCTTGTAAAAACAGACAGTTCCGAGACCTTCGCGGCAAGCAGGAAGGGCACCCTGATCGGTGTTTATAACATCAACAAGGGATATGCGGATTTCCGTCAGATTACGATTGCTTATCAAAATGAGGAATATTCCATTGTTACGCCGAACTCCAATTACGGTCTGCGTGCATATGATTACATCGTGCTGAATGCATCGAGCGTAAAGGACGACGACATGGTATATCAGAAGATGGCAAAATAAAAAATCCCGGAATGCGGGACTGGGGCAGGAAAAAGATGGCAGATACAGCGGCGAATTATTTAAATGTGAAAAAGAATATGGAAAGGATTCTGGTATCCTGCGGCAGGAAACCGGAAGATGCCGTTTTGGTTGCGGTAAGCAAGACAAAACCCGTGGAAATGATTCAGTCGGTATATGATGCCGGATGCCGTGATTTCGGCGAGAATTACGTGCAGGAAATCATGGATAAGTATGAGAAGCTTCCTTCCGATATCCGCTGGCACATGATCGGTCATCTTCAAACCAACAAGGTAAAATATATCATC
>DLBG01000135.1:3081-3218 GCA_002494135.1 Lachnospiraceae bacterium UBA7027 | reverse complement strand
TCAAGGATATTTTCCAGGAAATTTTTGATGCGGAATACAAAGAAAAATTCGAAGAGGCCGGAATAACTTATTTCTATACCCTGATTGATGATGCGGTAGCACGTGTCATGAAGAGCAAGGGAGGTTTTATCTGGGCC
>DLBG01000135.1:0-3010 GCA_002494135.1 Lachnospiraceae bacterium UBA7027 | reverse complement strand
TCTGGGCCTGCAAGAACTACGACGGAGACGTTATGTCCGATATGGTATCGAGCGCATTCGGCTCACTTGCCATGATGACTTCCGTACTGGTTTCTCCTTCCGGAGTATACGAGTATGAAGCGGCTCACGGAACCGTACAGCGTCACTATTACAAGCACTTAAAGGGAGAGGAGACCTCCACGAACTCCGTGGCAACGATTTTTGCCTGGACCGGAGCATTAAGAAAGCGCGGAGAACTCGACGGAATTCCCGAGTTGGCTGACTTTGCCGGTAAACTGGAGAAAGCGACATTATCCACAATCGAAAGCGGCAAGATGACAAAGGACCTTGCGCTCATCACATCTTTAAAGGATGTTACCGTTCTTAATTCCGAGAACTTTATTAAGGAAATTCGTAAGACATTGGAACAGTCTTTATAGAATTTTGTTAAAAGCAAATAAGGTGTGGGTTTAGTTGTTCATAAAAGGGGGAATATTATGGAATTAAACGAAATTGCCAACCGGGGAAAACTGGTTAATATTATTATCATTGCTGCTAATTTTCTGACGTTTTTCGTCTACCTGATCGGAAGACGGAGTGATTCCGAAACCATAATTGCAATTCAGACGGTTATCCGTGTTCTTGCCGGGGTCGCCGCCGTGGGAGGAATTGTTTATACGGCAATTCTGATGAAGGAAAATGAAAAGAGATTAAAGGGCCTCGGACCTTTGCTTGCAGCTAGTATTACAACGCTTTGCTTCTCGATTCTCGGCTGCATGATCGGTATCGTAATCTGGATTCTCTGCGGTATTTCCATGAAACAGCTGGAGTCTTCCTTCAAAGAGCAGTCCACCATGAATGCCTGGGATCATTATGCGGAACGTATGACGGCAACAACATACGGAATGGGCAACCGTCCCGATTATTCGGCGGATCCATATGCAGCAGTGGACCCCTACGCACAGCAGGGACAGGGCTATCAGAATTCACAGGGATACGGTCAGGGCTATCAGAACCCTCAGGGATATCAGAGTACACAGGGATATGGCCAGGGATATCAGAGTCCTCAGGGTTATCAGAATCAGCAGGCAGAAATTCCCGAGACCAAATATGCGTCCCATCCGAACGGATTTGGTGTTCAGGAAGAACCGGATATCGATTTTACAAATCTGTAATCCCGAATAAAGAGTATAAAAAATCGTATAAAGAACATAAAAAAACCGGAGAGAAATCTCCGGTTTTTTTATGCTTCGGCTTTTAGCAGAAGTTCTTCCCACTCGGCCATTTTATCATCGAGAACCGCTTTTTTGTCAGCATGTTCCTTACATACTTCCTGAAGTTTTACGGAATTGGTTGCGACCTGTGGATCGTTCATTTGTTCCTCGAGCTTTGACAAAGCATCCTCAAGTTTCGAAATATCTTCCTCGACCTTTTTGATTCTGTTTTCGAGCTTTCGCTTTGCGGCCTGTTCCGCCTTGGCCTGCTGCCAGTCGGCTTTGGATTCGGAAACGTTTGTATCGGAAGCATTCGGTTCGGTTGAGGAGTGACTTAAATGATTTGATTTTTCCGAAGGCCCTCCGAAAGCGCCGGCCCCGGACTGCGAGGATTTTTCAAGATAGTAGTCGTAATCTCCGAGATACTGCGTTATTTTACCGCCTTCCAGACACAGAATCCGTTCGGCCGTGCGGTTGATAAAATAACGGTCGTGACTTACATACAGAAGGGTGCCGGGATATGCGTTTAAGGCATTTTCCAGAATTTCCTTTGAAATCATATCCAGGTGATTGGTCGGCTCATCGAGGATTAAGAAGTTGGCACCCGAGAGCATGAGTTTTGCCAAAACGACACGTCCGCGTTCCCCGCCGGAGAGGGTGGAAATTCTTGTAAAGACCTCGTCCCCTCGGAATAAGAATCCCGCCATGGTGTTTCGAATTTCGGTCTCCGTCATTTTCGGATAGGTATCGGAAATCTCTTCAAATACCGTTTTTTCATCAGACAAAACGGCGGACTGCTGATCGAAATATCCGATTTCCACGTTGGTTCCGAGTTTCACCTCGCCGCAATCGGCAGTGATGACTCCGTTTATGATTTTTAAAATATTCGTTTTCCCGGTTCCGTTTGCACCGATCAGAGCAACATGTTCCCCGTTTTTGATCTCGAAATTCACATCATCAAAAAGCGTCCGTTCGCCGTAGCTTTTCTTTAAGGAGGAAACAAAGAGGACATCGTTTCCGCTTTCTTTGTTCAAATGAAATGCAAGGCCCATATCGATTCGCTCTTCAACGGGTTTTTCGATGACTTCCATTTTATCGAGCATATGCTGGCGGGAATCCGCGCGCTTGATGCTTTTCTCACGGTTAAAAGAGCGGAGTTTCTCGATGACTTCCTTTTGGTGTTTAATCTCGTTTTGCTGTTTTTCGTAAGCGGAGAGAAGCGACGCCTTGCGCACTTCCTTTTTGACAATAAAATCTTCGTAGTTTCCGTCATACATCAAAGCCCTGCCGCCTTCGATTTCGACCGTTTTCGAAACAATCCGGTTGATAAAATAGCGGTCATGGGAGACCAAAAGTACGGCACTTTTGATGTTTAACAGATAGTTTTCCAGCCAGGTCACGGATGCGATATCAAGATAGTTCGTCGGCTCATCGAGCAGGATTAAATCGGGCGCAGTAAGAAGAATCCGGCCCAGGGACAGTCTTGTACGTTCCCCGCCGCTTAATTTTAAAACCGATTTGCCGTAATCGTTTTCCGGGAAATTCAGACCCCTTAAAATGCCCGAAATATCGCTTTTATAGGTATATCCTCCTGCAAGATCGAATAAATGCAGTTCTTTGTGATAACGTTCCATCAAAGTATTTAAAGCATCGCCCGACAGGGTTTTCATTTCTTCCTCCATGAAGCGGATGCGGTTTTCCATATCGATGACGTTTTGCTTTGCACGAAGCAGTTCTTCCATGACCGTATGGTCGTCATGATAGTCCTGTACCTGTGCCAGATAACCGACCGTGGCGTCTTTTTTGATGGATACGAC
>DLBG01000100.1 GCA_002494135.1 Lachnospiraceae bacterium UBA7027 | reverse complement strand
CATTTTCCAATTTGCTCTTCTTTTATCTCTTCTTCCTTTGGAAGATTTATTCTTAGGACAAATAGACATCTTATTACACCTCCAATTCACAGATATTTCAATGGTCTTTTCAAACCACAACTTTCAAAATCACGTACTTAACGATTATATACAAATTAGAGGAAGTTTGTCAATAAAATTTTCGCTTTATTTTGCCATATCTTGATTTTTTCGGCATTTTTTAGTATATTTATGGGGTATGTGTTGTATGTAAAATCAAAGAAAGGCAATTTCATGAGTGAGACTTTAAAAGTGGCTTTGGACGGAATGGGCGGCGATTATGCTCCTGCCGAAATCGTTCACGGTGCAGTGGATGCGGTGAAAGAAATGGACCGCGTTCAGATTACCATTCTGGGCGATGAGTCGGCCATCCGCGAAGAGCTTTCAAAATATGACGGTTATGACAAAGACCGGATCACGGTTTATCCGACCACGGAAGTAATCGAGATGGCGGAACATCCGGTGAATGCGATCCGCACGAAGAAGGATTCCTCCATTGTGCGAGGAATGTACCTTGTTAAAAACGGTGAGTGCGATGCCTTTTTATCCGGCGGCAGCACCGGCGCGATTTTAGTCGGAGGACAGACCATCGTGGGACGCCTCAAGGGCGTGGAGAGATCTCCCCTTGTTCCGATGTTCCCGACGCTGAACGGTTTTTCTCTTTTGATTGACTGCGGCGCAAACGTGGATTCCAAGCCTTCCCAGCTGGTTCAGTACGCAAAGATGGGAACCATCTATAAAAAAGAAATGATGGGTGTTGAGAATCCGACGGTCGGCATCGTTAACATCGGTGCCGAGGAAGAGAAGGGAAATGCCCTTGTCAAAGAAACCTTCCCTCTTTTAAAGGAATGTAAGGACATCAATTTTGTCGGCAGTGTGGAAGCCAGAGACATTCCGAACGGCGATGTGGACGTTATGGTCTGTGATGCATTCGTTGGAAATGTCATTTTAAAGCTTTATGAAGGAACGGCCCTTGCACTTGTCAAAGCCATGAAGAAGGGAATGATGTCCTCCGTTCGCGGTAAAATCGGCGGAGCCCTCGTAAAACCGTCCTTAAAAAAGACACTCGTATCCTATACGGCGGCCGATCAGGGCGGTGCACCGATGCTCGGCTTAAAAGGCCTTGTCGTTAAAATGCACGGCAATTCCAAAGCCGTGGAATGCTGTGCGGCAATTCGCCAGTGCTTAAGACTTCACGATGCCGACATCGTGAATAAAATCCGCGACAATATGGCGCCGAAAGCAGGCGAAGAGAAAACCACGGAAGAATAATTCAGAAAGTGTTTAAGACGCAGAATGGAACGTGAACTTGAAATACTGACGAATGCAATCGTCGATACCTTAAATGTTTATTCCGGGGAGATTACGGAGGATACCACCTTTTTGGGAGACCTCGGTGCGGATTCCCTGGACGTGTATCAGATTGTCATGGCTGTGGAGGAAGAACTCGGAATCACTCTCGACAACGAGGCGATTAAGGAAGTAAAAACCGTAAAAGAAGCCGTGGAACTGATTAAGAAAGCAGAGGCAGAGAAATGACGGCAAGCGAAATCCTGCCAATTCTGGAAGAACGGATCGGATACCATTTCAGGGATTCCTCTCTTGCAATTTCCGCGATGACACATCCGTCTTTCATGAATGAGATGAAAATCAATAAATGGGATCATTATCAGCGCCTGGAGTACTTGGGAGATGCGGTTTTGGAACTGACCATGAGCGAGTATCTTTATTTTAAATACCCGACCATGCCGGAGGGAGAACTCTCAAAACTGCGTGCCTCCATGGTTTGTGAGCCGGCGCTTGCTTTTTGTGCCAATAATTTAAACTTAGGCGAACTGATTTTACTCGGGAAGGGTGAGGATTTATGCGGCGGAAGAAAGCGCGATTCCATTCTTTCGGATGTGTTTGAAGCCGTGATCGGTGCAATTTACTTAGACGGCGGTATGGATTGTGCAAAGAATCATGTCAACCGTTTTGTCATTGACGGGATGGGTGAGCGGATCCTGTTTACGGACAGCAAGAGCATCCTTCAGGAAGAAGTACAGAAAACTCCGGGCAGTGTCATCCGCTACGAGCTGGTTTCCGAAGAAGGTCCCGAGCATGACAAACGCTTTACGGTTGCGCTTTTCATCGACGAAGTAAAAAAAGCCGAAGCGTGCGGACACAGTAAGAAAAATGCCGAACAGAAAGCGGCATACAATGTACTGAAAGAAATGGGCGTAAGTCGAAATCTATAGAGCAACAGGAAAAAGAAATGTATTTAAAAAGTATTGAAATTCAGGGATTCAAATCCTTTGCCAATAAAATCGTCTTTGATTTTGAGAACGGTATCACGGGTATTGTAGGCCCCAACGGTTCCGGTAAGAGTAATGTGGCCGATGCGGTTCGCTGGGTTTTGGGCGAACAGCGTATCAAGCAGCTGCGTGGTGCGTCCATGCAGGATGTCATTTTCTCCGGAACACAGCTTCGTAAGCCAGTCGGCAGCGCCTATGTTGCCATTACCCTGGATAATTCCGATCATTCTCTTGCAATCGATTTCGAGGAAGTTACCGTTGCAAGACGACTGTATCGTTCCGGCGAGAGCGAGTACCTTTTAAACGGCTCTCCCTGCAGATTAAAAGACGTTAACGAACTTTTCTACGATACCGGTATCGGTAAGGAAGG
>DLBG01000060.1:397-4303 GCA_002494135.1 Lachnospiraceae bacterium UBA7027 | reverse complement strand
CATGGACTCTGTACTGTTCTCCCTGTGCTGTCTCCTCCAAAGTCCGGACCTCCTCCTCAATCAGTCCGGTATCTCCTTTAAAAAACAAAAGAACGGATTTTATTTTCCCATACGCCAAAACGGTTATCCCGGGTATCAGGATCAGTGCCATACATATCATTGCTATTCGAATCACTTTTAGAATATATCGTTTCTGTTTCTTATTTTTATATGTGGCTTTTTCTATTCTCGATAAAAGATTATCCGAAGCATGAACCACAGAAAATGACTCCCGATATTTATTCTCATCAAACATGACTGTCCTCCAAATCCGACTTCAATATTTCTCTTCCACGTTTTAGTTGCGTACGCACCGTAGCAGAAGGAATCCCCAACAGTTTCGAAATTTCTTCCGTAGAATATCCCTCATAATAGTGAAGATATATCACTACACGGTATTTCTTTGGAAGTGACATGACCGCATAAAACAAATCACTATGCTCCGGTGTAGGAAAAGAAATCGTTTCCATATATTCCTCTATCGATACAATCTTTCTCCAGGGAGATATCAGCATTTTTTTGCATTCGTTAATGGTAACTCTGATAAGCCAATTCCTGATGTGGTCTTCGCTTTCAAAATCCTTATTGCTACGATATAACTTAATGAATACATTCTGCGTAATGTCATCCGCTGTGTGATTGCATTGCACATAGTTTAGGGCCAGCCGAAATACAGTATCCATATATGTATTCACAAGATTGTTGAATTCCTCTTCCGTGAACATCTATATACTCCTTGAAAAGCTTTTCATTAATAATATCCCTTCGAAAGAGAAAATGTTTCAATTAAAAAAAATTTTTTCAAGTTGATAATTCCAATATTTCTTCTATTGACAAATTTGGTTTATCTCGATAAACTTCAAATATGGTTTATTCAAATAAACCAACGGAGGTATAACAATATGATTGATTTTGAACTTGGTGCTGTACAAGAACGTTTTGCCGATATTGTATGGGCGAATGAACCGATTGGATCCGGTGAATTAGTAAAGATATGTGATAAGGAACTCAACTGGAAAAAACCGACCACTTATACTGTGCTTCGAAAGCTTTGTGAAAAAGGTCTTTTAAAAAATGAAGATGGCATCGTCACATCGCTGATATCCAAAGAACAGTTTTATGCTGCAAAGAGCGAACAGATTGTGGAAGATTCCTATGCCGGATCCCTTCCTGCTTTCGTGGCAGCATTTATCTCCAACAAAAAACTGACTGCAAAAGAAGCCGAAGAAATCCAGCAAATGATTGATGCATTTAAGGAGAAAAACAAATGAGTACCGTTTTCCTGAAAATTCTGAATATCAGCCTTACCACCGGTTGGTTAATCCTTGCGGTTATTATTCTCCGTCTGCTTCTTAAAAAAGCTCCGAAATGGATCAGTTGTCTTTTATGGGCTTTGGTAGCCGTCAGATTACTTCTTCCGTTCTCCATTGAAAGCGTATTAAGCCTGGTACCAAGTTCGGAAGTTGTTCCGACAAATATAGTATACGAACAGAAACCCGTTATCGATTCCGGAATTCGCGTCGTAAATAATGCTGTAAATCCCGTGATCACGGAAACCTTTGCGCCGGCAATCGGAGACAGTGTTAACCCCTTGCAAATTGCGGTTTCGATTGCATCCGTTGTTTGGATTGCAGGCATAGCAGGAATGCTTATATATGCCCTGATCAGCTTCTTACTGTTAAAGAAACGGGTTCGTGCTTCCGTTCCGCTTAAACACGATGTGGAAAAATCCAGACGAATTCTGTTATGTGACGAAATCAAATCACCTTTCATCCTGGGAGTATTTAAGCCGAGTATTTATATTCCATCCTCTCTGGAGGATGAAACCAGACAGTTTGTCATCGCTCACGAAACCGCACATTTAAAGCGGCGTGATAACCTTTGGAAACCGCTTGGCTTCCTGCTCCTCTCTGTATACTGGTTCCATCCTCTTTGCTGGGTGGCATACATTTTACTCTGCAGAGACATTGAATCTGCTTGTGACGAAAGAGTAATCAAGGATAAGGACAAGGATTACCTTGCATTATATTCCCAGGCTCTTCTTGATTGTGCTCTACAGAGAAAAAGAATCTCTGCTTGCCCTTTGGCATTCGGTGAAAACGGAGTAAAGAGTCGTGTAAAGGGAATCTTAAATTATAAGAAACCGGCATTCTGGATTATTATCGCAGCCTTAGTTTGCATTGCCGTAGTAACAGTATGTTTCCTTACTAATCCAAAGAAAAAAGAAATAAACACCGCTCCTTCACAATCGGAAATTGCAAATGAGGAAATACCTTCGGAAAAGTTTCTGCAAGAAGGTGAGAATAAAACCGATTTGGGCGATATCGACCGGGACGGGACGGATGAGTATATTATTGCTCAATCTGTCGAAGAAAATGATAATTTCAAGTTCCTATGGGATTTATACTTCGACGGCGAAATCATATATCACGGAGAAAATGTACTGCCCTGCTATTTTGACGAAGCCTGGTACATGGATTTGGACGGGGACGGAAAAGAAGAAATCTTTGTAAATGTTTATCCAGCCGTGAATTCCATGCCGCAAACACAGTATGTCGCATTAAAGAAGTCCGGATCTTCCTGGAAAGAACTGGAAAATACAGATGTCGGCTCTGAATCCGATAATTATACCAATGCATTCCCTCTTCATGTAACAAGAGGCAAAAGCATCGGGGATGTTAAGAATGTGGAAGAAAACTCCGGAATCTATGTCCATATTACCTGTGACGGTTATAATCAATTTGTCGGATATGATATTAAAGAGCATTATACCAAACTTTATAATTCCGAAGACGGCGTTCTAAAAAGTGTAGCAAATGACATCCTCTACACGGATAAGTACAGTCAGCCGGGTACAGACTTGGGAGGCCCCGCCGCATGGGGTGTCTGGGAAATCAAGCGTGGCTCCTTTGATGGAAAAGATTGCATCATCGCAACGCATGGTATTGAAGGCCTCGGTGGCAAATTCGATATATTCGGAACTGCCGATGTGTATTTTAACTATGATAAGAACGGAAAAATACGAGTGCTGAATTTATCATTCTCCCCATCGGAAGATAGCGACTCCGATATGGTACAGGTTTCCAACTGGCTCTCTGCAATTGAACTTCCCAACGGATACAGTTTCAGCCAATATGATGCGGATGGTGGATACGGCGGTTCCTTCTTAATCCTTCCGCAAAGTTACAACGGGGAAGAAAATGGCGAAGCCCCACTCGAATGGCTTTTTTCCGGTATGCTGACCAAATATCCTGCGGCTAATACAAAAGTAACCTATACGAACGGCATTCCGAATCTGTCCGGGGTAATGATTCCGAACCACACGGTCGAAAAATACCTCGAAGTAATCGGTTTGGAACGTTCCAACATGCAATGGCCGGCAATTATGCTCGAAGAAAATCACTCTTTATATACTGCTCCGCAAATCGAGCAGATGAAACAAAATGGAATCGATACTTCTAAAATAGACTTAACGAGTGAATACTGGTACTTCTGGTTTGTTAAAGAAGGTGAGGACACATACTATGTTTTAAGCCTTTCAAAAAAAGAATTCAGCAAAGAAGAAGCAATAAAGATTGCTAAGACAGTCAGTATTAACGAATAATCATAAGAGCCGCTATCCAAGTAAGGATAACGGCTCAATTTATATCCTAAGAAAGAAAAAAGAGTTACAAACCGAATAGATTTGTAACTCTTTCCTGCCGGCGACCGGAATCGAACCGGTACGAAGTTTTACCCTCGCAGGATTTTAAGTCCTGTGCGTCTGCCAGTTCCGCCACGCCGGCATAAACCCGAAGGTTCGTGGGGCCTATAGGGCTCGAACCTATGACCCTCTGCTTGTAAGGCAGATGCTCTCCCAGCTGAGCT
>DLBG01000060.1:0-337 GCA_002494135.1 Lachnospiraceae bacterium UBA7027 | reverse complement strand
CTGCTTGTAAGGCAGATGCTCTCCCAGCTGAGCTAAGACCCCGAATAATTGAAGCACATTGGCAGGCTGTTACGAATCTGCCTCTGTACATCTGACAAATGCTTTGCATTTGTCTAAAATTTGTGCTTTTGTCCGGGAGCGCTAACATAAGTGGCGCGACTGGAAACAAAAGCCAAAATTTGCGACCCATGACGGACTTGAACCGACGACCTCCGCCGTGACAGGGCGGCGCTCTAACCAGCTGAGCCAATGGGCCAATTTATAATTTAAAATGTTCAAAATAGTGGACCTTCAGGGACTCGAACCCAAGACCGACCGGTTATGAGCCGGTTGCTCT
>DLBG01000122.1 GCA_002494135.1 Lachnospiraceae bacterium UBA7027 | reverse complement strand
TTGATATTTCATATCCCCATCTTACAAATTCATTATACTAAAAATCCCACTCCACGCTTCTTCCACTTCCGTACATACAGATGAAAGCATCTCCGTTTGCAATTCTCGTCGGCGGGCCCTCATAGCCTTGGGAGCTTAGTTCCTCAAATTCCGAAACTCTTAATTCTTCATCCGTGGTGGTTGCATAGATTTTTACTGTTTCACAATTTGTCATCAGAAGTGTATCCGGATCGACGAGATTAAAATCAATCATATAATAGAAATCCGGTTCCGAGGTATGATAATCCATTTCCTTTACGCAAATATCCCGAAGCTGTCTTAACAGTTCTTCCAGTTCGGCGATTTGCTCTTCGGTCACATCCTTGTCCATATAGACCTGTAACCCTCTTCCCGAATAGTACAGATTATCCCCCGTACAACCATGACAATAACAATAAGAAAATATATGAGAATTAACCGCCTTTTCATATTCTTTCTGCCAGAAATAATGAACCGCAAGGGAATAATCCGTGGTTAAAAAATAGCCACCCGCAGGCTGGGCAAAAGATCCGTCCAGCGAAGCCGTACCGGGATTATAATCCACGCCAAATTCCAAATCGCGGTCCAATGATCTGTATCTGTAAAGCACCGGGTCCGCTCTTTCAATGTTTTCCCCGCAGACCGTATCCTCGGCGAATTGATCCATTTCTGCCTCCGTTGGATAATTAGGGGTATTATTTACACCCGAATGATTCGAGAACAAATTACATCCGGAAAGTAAAAACAACGACAGTATGCAAACAGTTATTCCGACAATTTGCTTTCTCATTATGATAATCCCTCCAATGTCTCAAGCATTGAATTTCTTCTGGCACGTTATATCGCAAGATAAAATTTCACCTTGGATATTCACTCCGAAGCCCTATACCACTACATCTTTATTGATACCAAATCTCCGAAAGTTTTATCGTTGCTCCATCCTTCCCTTTTACATGAATTTCGCACTCCTCACCTTTTTTCAAATATACTTTGTGCAGGTGCTCTCCGTTATACAACAAATCTTCATCTGAGGATATGCTGACACCTTCCTTGCTTCCGATATCAACTCTGTTTATCGTAAAAGAAGCATAGTCAAGTTGAATGGTTTCTCCCTTACCATAACCCTTCCTATCCTGAACTTCGCGAACATTAACATCGGGTGTGCATTTATACTTATATTCCCCTTTTGAAATTCCATCGCCGATTATCTCGAATGTTGCCCAGGAATTCCTGTCATGATAATCTTTCAGTGAAAAGAAAATAATTCCGCCAACTGAAACCATCAAAACAAGGCTGATGGCTGCAACTATAATAATTACTTTAACAAATCTCTTCAAATGATTTCATCTCCTATATTTATAGATTTAGTAGCTGGCGGGCAAGTTATATCGCAAGATAATTATATACAAATTTTATCATAATTCTTGACGAAATCAATGGGATTAGGTATAGCCAAAACGAGCTGGTCAACGGTAATCTTACCGCCATACAGCTCGTCAATTATCTTAGGATATCTTATTTACAGAAAAACTTTCACACACGAGGGTGCGGGTGTTTTCTTCGATTCCCATCACCTGTATTTCATTTTTTCTGTTTTAACATAAATCTTTTCACTTCACGTATCTGTCAATATTCCATCCAAGATACAAAGGAATGCTGTAAGTAACTGTCTCTTGAATCTGATTCTTTGCTATGTTCTTTTCCGACAATTTAATACCGATCCTGGGCGCATATTTTTTGCAGAACTGCTTATAACTTTTTGCCTGTGTATTATCTGCAGCCTTGACTTCAACCGGCACCATCTCACCTTCTGATTCATAAATAAAATCAACCTCGGCCGAATTGCCCGAACGCCAGAAAAACGGATTCTTTCCTGTAGATTTAAGTTCATTTAACACATAATTCTCCGCAAAGGCTCCTTTATATCTTACATACAAATCCGATTCATTCATTATTGTCGGTACAGCTACTTTGGATTTGGCTCTTAATAACCCTACATCAGACATATATACCTTAAAATATGTTTTGTCTGCAAAACCATCCAGCGGTAACTCCGGTTTTTCCACAAGTTCCGTTTTTATGATAAGACCTGCATTTTCAAGCCACTGAAGAGCATCCTCAAGTTCTGCAGATCTTTTTCCTTCCTTGACATGGGAAAAAACAAACTTATTGTTCTCTTTAGCCAGCTGAACCGGCACAGAATCCCATATCCATCTGATTTTAGGAACTTCGCTTAAAGGAGCATGCTTGGAAAAATCATCGGCGTAATCCTTTAAGATTTCGTTCTGTACTTCAAATGCTTCATCAAAGTCTTTCGTTTCCACATAGGTATTTACTACTTCAGGCATTCCCCCAATAAGGTAATACTCTTTTAAAAGTTTTTTCATCGGAACCGAATATAAATCCGGAATGGTTCTGTCTTCCGGCCAGTCATTAAAAACTTCTATAAGATCATCTCTTCCGTTCGCTATGACGAATTCCTTAAAACTCATGGGATAAAGCTGAAGTCTGTTCACCTTACCCACAGGAAACGAAATATTCTTCTCTTTAAGTGCAACTCCAAGAAGCGAACCTGCACAAATAAGATGAAGTTCTTTCATGTTCTCACAAAAGTATTTCATTGCCGTAATGGCTCTGGGACATTCCTGTATTTCATCAAAAAACACCAAAGTATTTCCTGCTTTGATTTTAGTTTTAAATTGTCTTTCGAGTTCCGTTATTATTCTTTTTACGTCAAAATCATAATCAAAAACTCCTGACATGTTTTCAGTGCTCTCAAAGTTTACATATACATAGTTATCAAAGCATTCTTTGGCAAATTCTTCTACGATATAAGTCTTTCCGCACTGACGTACACCGGTAAGTAACAAAGGTTTCCTTCTTGCTTTATCCTTCCATTTTTTTAAATCATTTATAATCTCTCTATACATAACCGCCTCCAAAAGTCGTGCCTGCTTTGCAAGTATTATATCAAAAGTCCTATGACTTTTGCAAGTATTATATCAAAAGTCCTATGACTTTTGAAACTGGTTGACCTTCTGATTACGAATTAATGATAAAAAAAGGTACCATATTTAACATTCTCTCTGTTGGCTGCGTTTTTGTATTATTTTGCTCTGAGTTCTTATATTTGCGGGCGGAATGATTTATGCGCACCGGAGAGTCATTAAGGCTTTTCTTAATAACGAACCCATGCCTCAAGCGCCCGAATGGCATTTCTGGGTAAAAAAGGAAGCACGATTCGGAGTTTGAGCAGCTTGAAGCACTTTCCTCCCATGCTTACCATTATGGCTCTTGCTTTAAAAATTACTGATATCATTAAAAAAACAGCATCAGAACAAAAGGCTTAATCCTCGCGCATTGTTTTGTAATATCCTTCCCAGCAATCATATGTCACGGAACCGAATCGTATGGTGATGGTAAAGAAATGGTTTCTGTAGTGATCCACGTATTCATGCATGACTACATACTCTCCGCCTCCGTCAATTCTGCGGTTCGATAAATCTTTGGCGGTAAGCCATTGACTGTACGCGGGTTTCTCCGTATAAACATCTGCCGTCAGCACATCAACACCGTGTTTTTTACGATACCGGTTCAGGCTTTCTGCCACTTCATCAATCCATTCCGGCGTGGGTTCCTCTTTATAGAGATCCATGCGAATTTCAAGCGGATTCATATACGAATAGAACGCATCTTCGAATTCCCCTGTATTGGAGGCATTGTAACGGATTGTACTTCTTTCCAGAAAGGTTCCGAATCTTTTTTCGGTATAAGTATTGCCGTACTGCTCAAGTTCTTCGGTATAAAGATCTATTCTGGTAACTTCCTCTCCGATTTCCTGCGAAACATCGGAAAGCCAGGTTGTATAAAGATCAAGGCTTTCATAGCCGTCTGCGTAGTTCCCGTCAACATAGGAAACCACAACATTTTCTCCGTTCGTCAGTTCCAAAAGCGCGAACTCCGCGCCGGAATATCTTATTCTTCCGATTCCGTTAATGTCACTGCAGCTTCTGTCGGAAGGCTGGTACAGTAATACGCTCTTGGTATCCAGACCGTATTTATCCTTGATATGTTTTTTTGCATCGGAGTAAAACCGGTTTTCCTTTGCCTGATTGGCTATAAAACAGCCGTTCATCAACAAAACCAAAGATAAAAAGATGCTGCATGCGATATAAACTTTTCCCCTTTTTCTCATCGGCCATGTCCTCTTTTTTTAATGAACGGTTCCGAAATATATTATATCACATTCGCTTCTCTTACTCTATCGTTACCGTTCCTTTGGCACCGTCAACGGTTACCCGGTCTCCGGTATGAAGCAGGGTGGTTGCATTGCGGCATCCGACAACCGCGGGAATTCCGAATTCCCTGGCCACAATGGCCGCATGGGAAAGCGGAGCACCGATGTCCGTTACTATAGCGGAAACTTTTGGAAAAACCACGGTCCATCCGATATTGGTGGCGCCGGTAACCAGAATGTCTCCCTCTTTTACCTCATCAATATGGCTGATATCCGGAATCAGACGCACCACACCGGTAACCTTTCCCGCTGCTCCAGGGAAGCCCTTGATGCAGGATGAATCGTTTCCCGAATCCTGCAAATCTGCACAATAAACGTCATTTCTGCGGTTTGAGGACGCCGTCCATTCATCCGGATCGAATCTGCCGATAATCAGGTTCGGAAAGCGGGGATACGTCCGATTCTTTTCAAAGGTTTCCTTTCGCTTTTCAATGAACCCGGGCGCCGATAAATCCCCTCTTAAAAGCGCAAACATTTCATCATAGCTTAACATGAAAATATCATCACCCAGGTGATTGAGTTCACCGGCTTTTAAAATAAACTCACGAAATACGGAGAAAATCCATACTCCCTTGCTTCGCATATCTTCCCGGAATGCATTGGCATGTACAAACTTCCCGATTTTGCGATCAATCCATCCCGCTTTGGAAGGATGCGTTTTCTTAAACTCCGCCAGCGCTTCTTCGTATTCCTTCTGCTGATTCTCTTTCATCTTATGAAGGCTGATGCCGGACAGCTTTCTTTCGGCAATCAGACTGTCTACATATTCGGGATTCTCATACGGTCTCGGACTCATCAGTTCCATTTCGTTCACGCAACGGTGTCCGCAGATTCCGATATATTCTTCCTTCGTCAGGGTTCCCTGCACCACATCCTCCAGCAAAAGCGTCGGTTTCATACTGTCGATAATTCCCACGCAGCCGCCGAGAAGACGGTTTGCCATCTCCTCCCCGCAGATACGGCCCAGCCGTTTGCGCATGGTAAAAAGCGGCACCATCGATGTTCCGCATTCGCTGAGAATGGAGGATAAGCCGTCATTCAGCTGTTTTATGATGTATTCGTCCCAGTAACGAATCAGTTCTTCGTTCGTTTTGATTTGGCGGATTGTCCGAATGGCATCCTTGGAAATCTCTGCCAGATTCTCTACCATCAGACGCTTCTCTTTCTTCGAAAGTTTTGACTTCTCCTTCGGGAAGCAGAGTTTGCGGATATTCTTAAGGAACCCTTTTTTATCAAACGGTGAAACCGGGATTTCCACACCTTCCGGAATTTCTCCGACCAGATCGCGAACGGCTTCGTATGCTTTCTTTCTGCTAAGCCCGAAGGCCGTAAGAAGGGAACATACCACGGAAACATTCATATACGCCTGGCCGTTGATGCAGTCCAGCCATTCCGGAAGACCGAGGATTACGTTGATTCTGTCCAGCACGCTCATCGTCATGGGGCTGACCGGATTCATGAAAATTTCACCGACATTGGTCTTCGTCAAAAGCTTGTAACCGGATCTGGTTCCGTTATAGTCAAATGTCTCTTTGATGTGCCTTCGAAGCGTTGTGATGGGACGCGACTGCAGAATATATACTTTTCCGCCGGATACCGCCCACTCAATATCCATCGGAAGGCCGTAGCTGTTTCGAATCCGCATACAGTATTTCCTAAGCGTCTTTGCATATCTTTCAAGCTCCCGTTTTCCTTCATACGAATATTTTATCGTGCCGATGGTAAAGATTTCCGCATTGCTTTCGCCGGAAACCAGCTGTTCTCCTTCGCCGTGCACATAGTTACCGATCAGCGCATCGTCTTTCCCGGTGATAATGTCGGACGTAAAGATAACGCCCGCAAATTCCGGCCGGACAAATGTCTGTATCACGACACCGATTCCGGATTCGCCCTTCTTAAAACTTGCTTTGTATTCTTCGACCCTGACGCTTTCGGTGGAGGAAATGACATATTTTACGGCCTCTTCGATTTCGTCTGTTTTAACATCCGTAAGGGTTTCATACTGTCCGGCATACGACTGATTCACTCCGTCTTCTCCGATTGCCGAGGAACGTACCGCGTACGTAACATTCTTCGAAAGCGTCGGAACAAAATCACGAAGTTCTGCAAGTGCATCTTCTTTGATTGCACCGTTTTCGAACGCATCGGCTGAAATGACATATCCGTCCGGAATACGCACTTTAAGATTCCTCATCATATAAGAAAGCGATGATGCTTTCCCGCCGATTCGGTTTTTCTTCTCATCCGGTATCTGATTCAGATTACAAATGTAGTTCATTACTCTTCCTCTGCCAGCAGCAGATCCACTCTCATATTGATGTATCTGCGAAGTTCTTCCTCATCATCCAGATTAATACCGAAGTTTTCCCTGATTTCATCTTTTCTGTAGATGATTAACTGCATCATGGTGGATAGTTCGTAAGCAATCAGCCTGCACTGCGCATCACTTCGTCTGCCCCCGTAGTGCTGCTTTACATAGGGAAAACTGAAAGATTCCTGCGAAAGATCGCGTTTAAACAGAATGTACCCGGTAATGGCTTTGGTAAAGGTATGGTTCTTTACCAGACAATCGGCCACCAGAAAATGAAGTTCCTTCAACAGTTCCTTCGGTGACAAATCCGATGAAAGCAGCTCTTTCATCCTCTCCTCGCTTACAAAGTTTAAATACTTCTTCTGAAAAACATTATGAATCAGATTCTCGCGCGAACCGAAACAATAATTGATCATGGACGGTTTCGTCCCCGCTTCCGCCGCAATCTGTCTGGATGTGACATTTAACGGATCGTCGGTCTGCTCCATAAGCCGGAATGTCGCCTCAATCAGATGATCCTTTGTAATGTTGAGTTTCTCGTCTTTCTGCATGGCATCCTCCATTATTGAACGCGTTCAATAATATAATAATGTTGCAAAAATACTTTGTCAAGGATACGTTTTTTCAAACCGGTCCCTTCGTCATTTTCCACAATTTTTTACTTCACGTTTTATTCGAAATTTCTTAATAGTATGTTAATATGACAATCTTCCGGCGTTGCGATATAATATGTTTGAAAAACTATGATAAGAGGGTAACTATGCGTAAAAGGCTGGGTGTCATTCTGGCACAACCCGAAGAGCATATGCAGCGGAACTTTATGAGTTCCTTCATGGAGGAAGCTTACAAAAAGGATTTTGATTTATGTGTCTTCTCCATGTATCAGAAATATCAGCAAACCGATATGCGTAATGTGGGAGATTCCAATATCTACTCTCTCATCCGTTACGAAAGCTTTGCCGGTTTTGTTGTCTTGCTCGATACTCTGCAAACCCCCGGTCTCGATCAGAAAATTCTTCGGTCTCTGAAGGAAAATTTCCACGGTCCCGTAATCATTGCGGATAAAGAGAATGAATTTTACGATTACATCCTGATGGATCACTATACACCCATGAAGGCTTTGGTGAACCATCTGATTGTTGAACACGGATATCGCCGTATTGCGTTTTTAGGCGGTAAAGAGGGCCATCCGCATTCCCTGCAGCGACTGAACGGATTCCGTGATGCAATGAACGAGCATGGAATTCCCATCCGTGAAGACTGGATAGCACACGGAGATTACTGGTATGATTCCGGTAAGGAATTTGCCGGCTTTTTACTCTCCCACCGGGACGATATGCCCGAAGCGGTTGCCTGTGCAAACGATTACATGGCAATCGGACTTGCTTCCGTTCTTTCGGAAAACGGTTTGGAGATTCCAAAGGACATCGCCGTAATCGGTTACGATTCCACGGAAGAAGGCCGTACTTCACCGTTCCCTCTGACATCGGCGAAGATTCCGTCCGGCGAATGCGGCAGAGAGTGCTTTGAGCATCTGTATGCGGCCATCACGAACACTTCCGCACCGAAACACGAACTGAAGCCGGAACTTATAATCGGCGGCAGCTGCGGTTGCAAGAACTTTGAACCCGCTTATAAAAAAATTTACAGAGACGAGTGGAAAACAGACCGCTCCTCTGTCAGCTTCTATTCGGACTTTAACCACATCACCGAGGACATGCTCTGTCAGACGGATTATGAGAAATTCTTCCGCGTTCTGGCATCCTATTCCTATCAGGTTCGTCCGTTTAAAAAACTTTGGCTTTGCTTTAACAACAACTTCTTAAATCCCGCCGAATTCATCGGAGAGAACGCAAGAAGAAAGGGATATTCCGATCGCATGCACATGGTGGTACAGGTCGGTGACACCCCTGCCGATGACGATCCCGAAGCAGTGGATTTAAACCGCTCCTTCAGTACATCCGTCATGATTCCCGATTTGGATGTTGAGAAGGATTATCCGACCACCTACATTTTCACACCGCTCTTCTTTGAGGACATCAGCTTCGGCTACGCGGTCATGAATGTCGGTGCAGAGAATCATCTTTACAACATCACCTACCGGGTTTGGATGCGCAACATCAACCTCGGTATCCGCGCCTTCTATCAGCAGAAGACACTGGTTCAGTTAATCAGCAAAATCAAATCCGATCAGATTCGTGATGCGCAGACCGGTCTGTACAATTACCGCGGCTTTCACATCTCCTTAAAAAGAATGTGCGAAAGAAATATCGGTAGCCACAAGACGCTGTCGATTTTTGCCTTTGATGCCAATCAGTTAAAAGAAGTCAACGAAGCCTACGGACGTGAAAGCGGAGACATGGCCATCCGTGCGCTCGCCTCTTTCATCTCCCGCTGTACTCTGCAGGATGAAATCTGCGGCCGGTTAAGCAACGATGAATTCTTAATCGGTATCATTAACGACGACTGCGATCTGCGGGTTTCCCAGATTGAGGAAAGCATACCGAAAGAAGGGCTTCTGTTCTACGATTCCACCGGAAATCCGCATAATATTCAGCTTCATTATGACATGATTGAAACCACGCTCGGCGAAATGCCGGATCTGGATTTCTTAATCAACTTAACCGTAAATGCGAAGAACAACAAGAAGAAGGAGCAGCGTAAGAAAGAAGCCATCGGCGACTTCTCGGAAGAACTTTTGGCGAAATGCAACGAAGTCGAAAAGATTCTGAAAGAAGGCCTTATTACCTACGCCTTCCAGCCCATTGTTTCTTCCCGGACCGGCGAAATCTACGGCTATGAAGCACTGATGCGAAGCACCGGCGAGATGCACATTACACCGCAGGAGATTTTAAAATGCGCGGAGCACATCAATAAACTCTACGATATCGAAAAGACCACCTTCCACGGTGTTTTAAACCATATGGAAAATATTAACGATGCCCTGCGTGGGAAGAAAATCTTCATTAACAGCCTTCCCGCCCATCAGCTGGAAGGAGCCGATGAAGAAGAACTTTTTGCGCGCCTGCGTATGCATCCGGACAGAATCGTCATAGAATTCACCGAAGGTTCCGAACTTGACGACGAAATTCTGACCAAGCGTGAAGAAGACTGTGAAAGACTGGGTTTGGAAATTGCGCTTGACGATTACGGCAGCGGTTATTCCAATGTCAACAACCTCCTTCGCTACAACCCGCGCTATGTTAAAATCGATTACATGCTGATTTCCGGCATTGATTCCAATGCCAGAAAGCGGCACTTTGTACAGAGCATCATCGGCTATGCAAACCAGAACAACATCGCCGTTCTTGCGGAAGGTGTGGAGACCATGGCGGAACTTCGTACCGTAATCGGTCTGGGTGTCGACTATATTCAGGGCTTCTACACCGGACGACCCGATTTGGTCCCCGTTGCGGAAATCGATCCCGAAATCCGTTCACAGATTCGACGTTTCTCCGCAAACCGCGACAAACAGAACTTCCTGATTTCATAAAAAACTTTCTGCCGCATTTTTTCGATGCGGCAGTTTTTTTGTTGCGACAGTTTTTCGATGCGGCAGTTTTTTTATCTTAATTTGGCAGGTAATAACGGTTTCTCCGCCATGGCTGCGTTTGCCGTATAC
>DLBG01000146.1 GCA_002494135.1 Lachnospiraceae bacterium UBA7027 | reverse complement strand
ACCCGAAGGGGAATTGTACAATAAAACCAAAAACACCAGAGCCATTGCGTTGATCTGGATTTTCATCTTTAACGGCTGCTTTCTGGTATAAATCAGGCCTGAAACAATATTGATTAAGGTCATCAGAATCGGCAGAACATTCACCGGAAAACTGCCGACGGTAAACAGGCAGTCGGGTGCACTTAAATCACGGATGGGTCCTAGGGACATTCCGTTTAATGCCTCCAACGAGGAAAGAAACCGGTATGCCGCAATAAAGAACGGGACCTGCAGAAGCAGCGGAACGGACTGGGCCAAAACCGACATCGGATGATAGTTCTTCTCCCGGTAGTAGGCTTGAAGCATCATCATCCGTTCGTCTCCGCGGAAGTTTTTACGGATGTGCTTTACCCATTTCTCCATTTCCTTTTGCTTCTTCGACGCCTCCGCCTGAATCTTGTCGGCACGGGCATAAAGAGGAAGTACCAGGAAATTTACCACCAGGCTTAAAACAACAATGGAAACTCCCACATTTCCGATTTCATTCTTGGCAATGCCGAAAATCATCTCGAAAAGAAGTTCCAGAGGACGGATTGTCAGTAATCCGAGAAATTCACCAAAGCTCACTTTATAACCTCAATCACGATATCTTTCACTCAATAATTCTGTTGCAATTATACACGAATCCCTCTGGATTGTGCACCTCTTTCTTGCAACGGAGAAAAAAGAAAAACCGCAAATCCGATTCTGCGGTTTTATCGTCATCCGAAACTGTCTATGATACTTCTTGCCACCATTCTGCGGCTGACACCGTGATCCATGGCTTCCTTCCCGATCAGGCGATGTGCTTCTTTTTCGGAAATATGCTTTTGTTCCATTAACAGTATTTTTGCCTGGCTGACCAGTTTTAATTCCTCCATTTTATCTTCCAGCTTCTGCATCCTCTCTTCATACAGACGCATTCGTTCCTGTGTGGCAAGAAGGAAACGGACGCCTTTGGAAATGTGGTCATCATCCAGGGGTTTTAAAATAACCATAATGCCGTAATCCGCCACGTAATCCCAGATTGCGTCATAGATTTCCGGAGGTGTGGCAATAATCACGGAGGATCCGTATTCTTCCACAATATCCATGGCCAGATCATAACCCATCTCGTCCGATAACGGCGCATTAATCACCACAAGGTCATATCTTTTCTCCAAAAGGGAGCGTCTTGCAAGCGTCGCCGTCTTTTTTTTGTCAACAAAAACCAGACCCTTCTCAGGAAGAGCCTTGTGCACCTTTGCATCGAACTGATCAGAGCCCGACACAACCAGTATGTTGTTGCGTCGCTGAACGTTTCCCGGCATGGATTATAATGTATATTCCTCTATAATTTCTACGGGCAGGACTTCTTTTACAAAGCTGCTTTCTTTTGCAAAACGTGCCGCTTCCTTTCTTGATTTCGGAAGCATCACACCTTCACTCATGGTTTCCGGAAGCGTAAGCTTTTTCTCAATTCCCTCAAGTCCGGCATAAATCAGCAGTGCATAAACCAGATAGGGGTTGCTGGAGGCATCGGGAGAACGAAGCTCGGCACGAACTCTTCCCATGTAAGGTTCAACATACATTAGTTCCGCATCCCCTTCATCGGACCAGCTCACCCTGTCGGGAGCCGTGGAATTCCCGAATCGTGTATAAGAAGCATCCGTCGGATTTAAGAAAACGGTAATATCGCGAATCCGTTCCATGATGCCGGCTGCCACATATTTCACCACGTCATTCCCTTCCCGGTCCGTCGCATAAATGTTGATATGATATCCGTTACCGGGCTTGTCTTCGAGAGGCATGGGTGAAAAATCGGCAACGAGACCGCTACGGTCCGCAACCGTACTGACAACCATTTTATATGTAATCTCCTGATCCGCAGCCTTTAACGGTTTTCCGAAATGAAAATCGATTTCATTCTGCCCGGGGCCGCGTTCATGATGGGAGCGTTCCGGTGTAAGTCCCATTCGTTCTATGGTAAGGGAAATCTCGCGGCGGATGTTTTCGCACCGGTCCAGGGGCGCAATATCCATGTATCCCGCTTCGTCATAGGGTTCTTTCGTGGGATTTCCGTTTTCATCCTTTTTAAAAATATAAAACTCCGTTTCCGAACCGAAACGAAACTCAATCCCGGCCTCGTCCGCTTTCCCGATTGCCTTTTTCAGAATGGTTCTGGTGTCCAGATCAAACGGCATTCCCTGCGGTGTATACAGATCGCAGAACATACGAAGAACCTTTCCCCTGTCGGGTCTCCAGGGAAGAACGGTCAGAGTCGATGCATCCGGCTTTAAATACAAAAGTCCGTGCGGACAATTTTCAAATCCGGCAATTTCCCTTGCATTGATGGGAATTCCTTCTTCAAAGGCGCGCGGCAGTTGTCCGGGCATAACGGAAATATTCTTCTGCACACCGAACGCGTCCCGGAATGCAAGACGAATAAATTTCGCATCTTCCTCCTCGATATATTTCATTACTTCACTTAAATCATAAGCATCCATATTTTCGTCCTCTTATGCTTCACCCTTCGGGTATTTGCTTTTGTCTGCCGGGATATCCACGGCTTTTTTAGACTAACATACATTCCCGGATGTTGTCACTATAAATTCGTATAACCCATCAGGTCCTCATCCACTTCTTTCGCTACGGCACGTCCCTCCGCAATGGCCCGAACTACAAGACTTTGTCCGATATGCATGTCTCCGGCCGTGTAAACGCCGGGGACGGAGCTTTTATGACTGCCTTTTTCGGTTTTCACGTTTGTTCTTCCGTCCGTTTCCACTTCAAACGCTTCGGTCACATAATTCTCACTTCCGAGGAATCCTGCGGCAATCAGCACAAGCTCTACTGGAAGAGTCTTTTCGCTTCCCTCAACCGGTACCATCTTCATGCGTCCGGTTGCCTCATCCTTTTCGGATTGTAACGATACGATAACCACTTCCTTTAAGTCGCCCTTTTCGTCTTTGACAAATTCCTTTACCGTGGTCTGATAGATTCTCGGATCCTCTTTGAATTTCCAGATTGCCTCCTCCTGACCGTAATCCGTTTTTAAGACTCTCGGCCACTCCGGCCAGGAATTGCCCGGAAGTCTTTCTTCGGGCGGTTTCGGCATCATTTCAAGCTGGGTGACGCTTTTTGCGCCAAGGCGGATACTGGTTCCGACGCAGTCGTTTCCGGTATCTCCGCCGCCGATTACGATTACATTTTTATCCTTCGCCAGATCATAAGGAACATCCTTAAAATCACTGTCCAGTAAAATCTTCGTAACCCGGCTTAAGAAATCCACTGCAAAATAAATACCTCCCGCTTCCCTTCCGGGTGCCTTGATATCACGCGGATTGGACGCGCCGCAGGCAAGGATTACTGCATCGTATTCTTTTTGAAGTGTCCGTGCGGATACCGTTTTTTTGTCTGCCGTTACGGAATCCTCTTTCCCGATATCGGTACTTACAACAAAGGTAATGCCTGCATCCTCCATCATTTTTACTCTTCGGTCTATAACGGATTTATCAAGCTTCATATTCGGAATTCCGTACCGTAACAATCCTCCGACACGGTCCTTTCTTTCGAATACCGTAACTTCATGTCCGCGCCGGTTTAAAAGCTGTGCCGCCGCAAGTCCGGATGGACCGCTGCCGACAACCGCCACCTTCTTGCCCGTACGTACCGCCGGTGCCTCTTCCTTTACCAGGCCGTGTTCAAATGCATATTCAATAACGGCTTTTTCATTCTCCTTTGTGGAAACCGGTTCCGCGTACAGTCCGCAGGTACATGCTGCCTCGCAAAGAGCGGGACATACCCTGCTGGTAAATTCCGGGAAGGAATGGGTGATGGAGAGTCTTTCATATGCCTGCTCCATGCATCCGCGATACACCAGATCATTCAGCTCCGGAACCAGGTTGTGCAAAGGACAGCCGGACATCATTCCGGCAAGCATGCATCCTGCCTGGCAGAAAGGAACTCCGCAGTCCATGCATCGCGCTGCCTGCTTTTGCTGTTCCTCCAGCGGGAGTCTTTTATGAAATTCCTCAAAATTCATCGTTCGTTCCTGTTGCGGAACAACCGGACCGTCTTCTCTTTTATATTCCAGAAATCCTGTTGCTTTTCCCATTTCAACCTCCCATCAGTGCCCGACTATCTCATTAAATGCCTTTAATTTGGCTTCCTCCGTTTCGTATCCCTGTCCTTCGTATGCGGCAATGCATGCCATCATTCTCTCGTAATCTCCGGGGATGACCTTTTTGAAATGTCCCGCATATTCTTCAAATGCCTCAAGAATACCGCGCGCTTTTTCGGATCCGGTATTCTCCACATGCTTCTTAAGCATGGTACGGATTCTGTCCAGATCCTCTTTATCCGGCGTTTCCATTTTTACCAGCTGCTTATTTAAGTTCCGGTACAGATGATTCTCCACATCCAGAACATAAGCCACACCGCCGCTCATACCGGCCGCAAAATTCTTTCCGGTAGGTCCGAGAATCAGTACACATCCGCCTGTCATATATTCACAGCCGTGTTCTCCTACGCCTTCCGCAACGGCAGTGGCGCCGGAATTACGGATACAGAAGCGTTCTCCTGCCATACCGGCGATGTATGCTTCACCGGAGGTCGCACCGTAAAGGGCAACATTGCCGATGATGATATTTTCGGAAGGATTGTATTTTGCGCCCTTCGGTGCATGTACGATCAGCTTTCCGCCGGACAGGCCTTTGCCGAAATAATCGTTGCTGTCACCGGTGATTTTCAGCGTTAATCCCTTCGGGATAAATGCACCGAAGCTCTGTCCTCCGGCTCCTTCGCAGCATACCGTGACGGTATCTTCCGGCAGTCCTTCCGGATGCTTTCTCGTAATCTCCGCTCCGAGCAGGGTTCCGAACGTACGGTCCGTGTTGGTAATTTTTACTTCCGTAACGCTCTTTTTTCCGCTCTTTAATGACTCTTTGATTTCTTTGCTCGCCAACAGAATCTTTTCATCCTTGGTCTCTTCGAGTTTAAAATCGTACACCCTCTCCGGATCGAAAACGGACTCGTGACGGTCCACTTTTGACATATCCTTAAGAATTCCGGCCAGATCCAGTTCACAATTTTGTTTTACCTTTAAAAGGTCCGTCCTGCCAACAAGTTCATCGATGCTTCTTGCACCGAGAAGCGCCATATACTCCCGCAGTTCTTCCGCAATAAACTTCATGAAGTTTTCCACATATTCCGGTTTTCCCGAAAAGCGTTTCCGAAGCTCGGGATTCTGGGTTGCAATTCCCATGGGGCAGGTATCCTGATGGCAGACACGCATCATGACACAGCCCATGGTAACCAGGGGAGCCGTAGCGAATCCAAACTCCTCGGCACCCAGAATTGCCGCAATCGCAACATCCCTTCCGCTCATAAGCTTACCGTCGGTTTCAATGCGTACCTGATTGCGCAGTCCGTTCTGCACCAGGGTCTGATGCGTTTCCGCAAGTCCCAGTTCCCATGGAAGTCCCGCATTATGAATGGAACTTAAGGGTGCGGCGCCGGTACCGCCGTCATAGCCGGAAATAAGAATCACCTGTGCTCCCGCTTTGGCAACACCGGCCGCAACGGTTCCCACACCTGCTTCCGAAACCAGTTTTACGGAGATTCTTGCATTTTTATTTGCATTCTTTAAGTCATAAATTAACTGCGCCAAATCCTCAATCGAATAAATATCATGATGAGGAGGCGGGGAAATGAGGGACACACCCGGCGTGGAATGCCTGGTCTTCGCAATCCAGGGATATACCTTCTTTCCGGGAAGATGCCCTCCTTCCCCGGGTTTTGCACCTTGCGCCATTTTAATCTGGATTTCCCTGGCGCTGACCAGATATTTTTCGGTCACTCCAAACCGGCCGCTTGCCACCTGCTTGATGGCGGAACTTCTGTCCTTCGCGGTACCGGCAGAGGCGATGCGTTCATCCGATTCTCCGCCTTCCCCGCTGTTGGATTTGCCGTGCAGATGATTCATGGCGATTGCCAGCGTCTCATGCGCTTCCTCGGAGATGGAGCCGTAGGACATGGCGCC
>DLBG01000071.1:15596-28530 GCA_002494135.1 Lachnospiraceae bacterium UBA7027 | reverse complement strand
TTTGTTGCAAGATGAAGAGCAGCTGTACCGGAACTGAGAGCTACCGCATACTTCCTGCCGATCTTCTTGGCAACCTCTTTCTCAATAGCATCAATGTTGGCGCCAACGGTGCTCACCCAATTGCTTTCGATGGCGGAGTCCACCCACTTCTGCTCATCTCCGTGCATTGTAGGCGATGAAAGCCAAACTTTGTTTTCCATTGGTTTGATCCCGGCGAACCGAGGATCTTCTAAAAAGTTGTTCATATTCTATTCGTTCCTAACTTATAATATTTTGTTCATTTTATATCTTAACCATTATACAATACCTGTTGTATAATGTACCATATTAGAAGTGTGCCCGGTTGTCGGACAAACAAAAAATATATTCATTGATTCGAGCACCTTTCTATCAAATTCTGAGGACGATGTCCTTTCTTCATCCTTGAAACTCCTTGATTTATAAGGGTTTGAGGCGGTTGTTGCTATTATGCCTCTATCATCAATCCGGGTTTCACATTATTCGCACCATATTTGTCTCTTTCCGCTGTAAGTAAATCTTGATTCCAAAGACCCGGTCTCGGACCAATTATACTCATATTCCCAATGAAAATATCCCAAATCTGAGGTAGCTCGTCAAGGCTGTGAGCTCTTATGAACCTGCCAACCGAGGTGATGTACTGGTCCGGATTATCCAACATATGCGTAGGGCGATCATGAGGTGTACTCATTTTCATGCTACGGAATTTATGCAATTTGAAATATCTTTTATTCTGACCAACTCTTTTTTGAGTAAACAATATAGGTCCCGGATCATCAATTACTATAGCAATGCTAAGTATTAGAAATATCGGACTCAAGATAACCAACCCAAAGAAAGACAAAATTAAATCAAATATCCTTTTCCAAACTCTTTCGTAAAAGGTTCCTCTGTGAATTGTCTGTCCTACAGCCTCCAAATGTCCACAAACACCATCTGCATTAGCCGGTTCATTCGGATTGTTAATGAATTCAACCCGTTTCCCTTCCATTGGATTCTTTTCTTCAGGACGGTTTCTATATATACTATCCGGATTGAAAATCAATGCAATAATAGTCATCACAATTACTATTGCACCAAATATTGAAAGAATTATTATCAATGGTAGCATCTATTCTATCTCCAGTTAATCCTTATATCGCTTATATTTCCATAAATGTATTAAAACGACAAAATGATAAGACACTTCTGCCTTATCATTCATCATCAAATGTTACTTTTTCGATGCATTCTGCGGATGGTATGTCGTAACAATCCCTTTTACTCTTGCCCGGATATCCTCTTTATTTCGGTAGGCCGCTTGCATGAGGTTATCAAGATTCTTGAGAAATTCATCTGTTTCGAAGGGAATCGGGCATCCGATATGGATTAATTCATTCTCGGTACGTTTCAATCCTTCCTCTGCCATCAGCTTCTCTTCGTAAAGTTTCTCACCCGGACGAAGACCGGTATATTCAATCTTGATATCCACATCCGGTTTGAATCCGCTCAGTTTAATCAGGTTTCTTGCCAGTGTATCAATCTTTACTTCCGTTCCCATATCAAGGACGAAGATTTCGCCGCCCTTTGCATAGGTTCCTGCAAGCATAACCAAGCTTACCGCCTCAGGGATTGTCATAAAGTATCTTACTATATCGGGATGTGTAACCGTAACCGGTCCGCCTGCTTCAATTTGTTTCTTAAAAATCGGGATTACGGATCCGTTGCTTCCAAGGACGTTTCCAAAACGAACAGCAACAAATTCCGTACGGACTTCCTCTAAATTCCTACTATTCTTGTGCTTTTTAAGGAAATCCTCATCCGACTCATGTGTAAAGAGTTGCGGAATCTCATCCGCTTTTCCTGCTTTAATCTTGGCATCAAAAGACTGGATAATCATCTCGCAGAGTCTCTTGCTTGCACCCATGATATTGGTCGGGTTTACTGCCTTATCGGTAGAAATCAGTACGAATCTCTCACAGCCGTGTGCCATGGCAGCATATGCGGTCTTGTAGGTACCGATGGCATTATTCTTAATCGCTTCGCATGGACTGTCTTCCATAAGAGGAACATGCTTATGTGCTGCTGCATGATAAACGATTTGAGGTTTGAATTCCTCAAAAATCTCATACATTCTGCGGCTGTCACGTACAGAACCGATTAAAACTTCCAAGTGGAGATTCGGATATTTTTCCCTTAATTCGAGTTGAACGGCATATGCATTATTCTCATATACATCAAAGATGATAAGGCATTCCGGCTCATGCGCCGCAATCTGTCTGCAAAGTTCGGAACCGATGGATCCGCCACCGCCGGTAACAAGTACTCTTTTTCCGTGAATGAATTCGAAGACTTCTTTCATGTCTGCTTTAATCGGCTCTCTGCCGAGAAGGTCTTCCACAGACACGTCCTTCATGTTCTTGACGGATACCTGATCCGTAACAAACTGATAAAGACCGGGAAGCTGCTTTAACTCGCATCCGGTATCCTTGCAGATATTAATGATATCTCTTTTTACAGCTGCTTTTGCGGAAGGAATTGCAAAGTAAATCTTGTTGACGTGATATTTCTCCACATTAGCGAAAATATCGTCTCTTCCGCCGACGATGGGAACGCCTTCCATATATCTGCCCCATTTATTGGGATTATCGTCGATAACGCAGACTACTTTTTCCTTGATGATGGCCGTGCCACGGATATCTCTAAGAATTGCCTGTCCTGCAGAGCCTGCGCCGATTAACATGACACGGTCAACCGTTTCGTCCTCGCGTACGGGTGTGGATTTAAGATACAGGAATACGCGGTAGGAGCATCTGATAATATTAACAGCCAGCACTTGAATTAATGCCCCGCCTACATAGTAAGAAAGCGGCATTCTGCCAAGAACCAGTGTTACAACTAATGTGTAGAATACAGATGCGATAACAGATCCTATTGAAAAACGCATCACTTCCGGATAACTTACGAATCTCCACATGGTTTTGTACATATGGAAAAACCAGAAAAGAATGATTGTGCCAACGGCATAGATAGAAATAGAAAACATGTATTCCTTCAGGTATGTCGTAGGAATTGCGGAAAACTTGCCGTCAAATCGGACCCAAAGCGCAAAAAAATAACCCAGATGAATCATGACAAAGTCATAAATCATCAGGCAGATGGCAACCCACTGCCAATGCTCTATTCTTTTGTTTTTTTTCTTAGTTTTTGCGTCCATAATACTGGCGTTTCTTTTTTACTCTATTTATGCTGGGAGCCTATATTATTAAGAAGGCGCAATTGCCCTATAATCCATAGTATTTTACCATATTTGCGGCAATAATTCTACCCAAAACAAACAATTGATTCGGAAGATATATGTATAAAGTGACGAAAGCAGAATGAATACTCTTTTTTTGTTGCAAGTTTGAAAGACGAATAGATTATTCTTAAGAAAGCCCCCTATACACAAGTTTGTGTATAGGGGCTTTCCAATTCTCAGCTTCTTGGCACAACCCTTCGAAAGGTTGCCCTGATTGCCCAGCGGATGAAATACCAGCAGGACTGGATTACATTCAATTTGGCGACATCCCTGTACAATCTCCAGATTCGTCGAAGAGCCTCAAACTTATTACTGGACAGAGAATTCTGCGGTCTGCGGTAGATAACAAGAGGTTCGTTTAATCCGTACGCCACATGGCCGGCTTTAAGAATCTTCCACCAGGTGGCCGTATCCTCGGATTTCATCTCCGGCATATAGATCATGTCCTTTGGAATCACCTCGGTATCGATAAGCACAGTGCTAGTAAAAATCACGGTCCGACTGAGTGCCTTTCGGAAAGGCAAACTCTCGGGTACCTTCGTCATTCTGCCGTTCGGCTTTGCGTTTTCATCGCCGAATTCATAAGCGGTAAAGACAAGCCCTGCACCTCTCTCCTGAAGATACTTAAACTCTTTCTCCAGTTTCTCCGGATACCAGATATCATCTGCATCCAGAAATGCAATGTAACGTCCCTGCGCATCCATAATCCCTGCATTACGCGCTCTTGCCGCACTGCCTCCTTCCGTCAGATGGATCAACCTCATCTTTTCCGGATTCAGGCGAATCAGTTCCTCAATAACCACTGCACTGTTATCCGTTGAACAGTCATCCACAAGAATCAGTTCCCAATCCGTATATGTCTGGGCAAGTACACTCCCGACTGTCGCTTGTATGTAGTTTTCAGCATTATATACCGGTATAATGATGCTGATCATATTGCCCCTTCGGCAGGTAATTCACCTGTTCTTTGCCTCTTTATAAAGCGTACCCGGAATCCGAAGAATTCCGGGTACCAATATATTTCCGCTTAGTTACTTGTCATTCCCATAATAATTGCCGTAATACTTGCCATAGTATTTACCGTAGTACTTCCCGTAATACTTGCCATAGTACTTACCGCCCGTGACATCCACCTTGTTTAATACACAGCCGAGCAGTTTGCATCCTGCAACCTCTAACTGTTCCACACTCTTTCTCGCAAAACGGTAGCTGATGTCTCCGCTTCCGACTACCAGAATACCGCCGTCACACTGTCTGGAGATAATCGCTGCATCGATAACGCTTCCGATCGGCGGTGCATCAATGATGATGTAATCGAAGTTTGCCTTTGCTGCGCGGATAAAATCAATAAACCGGTCACTTGCCAGCAACTCACTGGGGTTCGGAGGAACCGGTCCCGCGAATACCAGATAAAGGTTCGGGATATCCGTCTCGCAGATAACTTCTTCGAAGTCATTCTTGCCTACCAGATAATGGCTGAATCCGTATTTTACACGTCCGCTCTTATAACGGCTCTTCAATACCGACTTACGAAGATCGGCGTCCACGAAAAGCACTCTCTTTCCCGCTTCCGCAAAGGAACATGCACATTCAAAGGAAACGGTACTCTTTCCTTCGTTCGGTATCGTACTGGTAAAGAAAACCGTCTGTACGTGGCTTCCCGAGAATTCAATATTGGTTCGAAGGGTCTTGAATGCTTCTTTGGCACGAAAGTCCAGATTGTCCTGTTTAATCGATAACTCCTGCATGTCTTACCCCCTCGCCACTTTCTTGTGTTTCTTTTTCTTATCTGCCTCTTCGCCCTCAAAAACAGGGATTGATGAAAGCACCGTCATATTAAGGTATTTCTCAACATCCTCCGTTGTCTTGATAGAATCATCCAGATAGTAACGAAGAATCAGAATGCCGGCACATACTACGAATCCGATGGCAAATCCGATTAACGTAAATTTCTTCTTGCTCGGTTCTACTGGACTGGTCGGAAGATTTGCTTCCTCAACCACGTTAACGGCTTCAAGGTCCATGACGTTCTTTAAGTGAACTGCTGCCACGTCACGTACGGCATTCGCGATATACTGCGCTCTTGCCGGATTGGCGTCATTTACACTGATACCGATGATACGTGTATCCGTCGTATTGGATACGGAGATGTTGCCGGCTAAGGATTCATAGGATTCTTTTAAGCCGCATTCCGAAATTACGGTTTCCAGAACATAACGGCTCTTAATCATTTCCTTAAAGTCCTTGGTAAGTGCTGTTGCCAGCTGCGTATCCGATACAGTTACGTTTTCGTTCTTATTGTTCTTACTAAGGATATACACCTTTGTCGTCGACTGATACATCGGTGTCATCACGAAAGCACTGATGGCGAATCCGATGGCTCCGGTAAGCAGGCCTACCGCTGCAAGCAGCCATAACCAGTGAAGCAGGTAGGGAAGCAGTTCCATGAGGTTGATTTCGACCTCGTTATCCTGCTCCGTGTTGTTCTTTTTCATTGCGTCCATTTGTAATCTCCGGTTTCTGTTTCTTACTGTTTCTGATACTCTGTATTTCCGTGTTTCTCTGCTTTACCTGATTCCGAAATACTCGAATGCGTTCCGGTACAGAATCTTCTCTGCATACTCCGCACTCACTTTACTCTCTAAATACTTTGCACATTTCTCCATGTGCGGTGCCCTGGATTCATAGTGATGCGCATCCGTTCCGACGAAGTCAATCAGTTCCCTCTTTAAAAGCTTCTTCACATACTGTTTCGTTCCGAATCCCTGCTCCCCGACCATGCTTGCCGCATTGACCTGAATCAGCGCTCCGCGGTTTCGAAGCTCCTCGACTTTGTTTGGGTCTTTCCGAAGTTCCGCGAACCTCTCCACGTGTGCAAGCACCGGATGAAGCCCGAGGCTCTGCGTCATTTCAACACCGCGTTTGATTCTTGCATAATCATCGTCCGGATAGAACTCGATGAGCAGGTAGTCCGAATTGTTCATCGTCGTAAACTTCCCGGCATCAAAGGCTTCTTCCATATCCGAGAAGTACATAATCTCGTTTCCGGGTAAAATTGTAAGCCCCAGCCCGTTATCATCCGATAACTTCTGCACCTCCGCGACCAGCCTCTTTACGGTCTCCGGCGATGCGTTGTGCCGGTCTTTCTTGTAATGCGGCGTCGCTATCATATGGGTCGTCCCCTCTGCTGCCGCAATCTGTATCATTTTTAAGGTCGTTTCCATGGACTGCGATCCGTCGTCAACCGCCGGTAAAATATGGCAGTGCATGTCAACTTGGAATTTACTCATACGTTATCTCTGTTCCCCTGCCGGACTTATCCCTTTTTCTTAGGTTTGCGATCCGCTACCTCATTCTCGATGTCAATGAGTTCCACGTCGTCCCCGGCATCTTCGGTCACGTTCTCGATGAAGTCCGAAATCTCGTCCTCGTTCATCTCTTCCATGACCTCTTCTTTGGTTTCTTTCACGGCATTGTTGGCTGCTTCTTCCCTTGCAAGCTGAGCCGCGCTCTTTCTCTTTGAAAAATCAAGTTTCGGAACTTCCGAACCGGCAGCATCCGCCGCGCCTTTCTGGCCGGTTGCCTTGCCTCCGGCAACTCTCTCTCCTGCTCCTTTGGCAGGCTTATCAAAGATCAGCTTCGGCTCCTGACCTTTCTTCACCTTCTTGCCGTTATATTCATCAATTGTGGCATATTGGAAAGGATCTGTTGCCTCTTCGACAACTTCATTCTTCTTCATGGTGATATGAAAGTTCGCTCTGGCCGAATCCGTGGTCCGCCCGCGTCTTGATCCGATGTAATCCGCCAGAAGCTTGAGTCCGACCACCACGATGATTCCAAGAATGAATGCAACCAGCACAAGGATGTAATTACGGTTTCTCTCAAGTTCCCGGTCTTCGTAATCCTGTGAGGGTTCCGGCATGGGAGGAAGTTTGATTTCCTCGGACACGGATTCTTTCTCCGATGTTTTGACGGAAGTCTTCTCGGAAGCCTTTTCACTCGTCTTGTCGGAGGTCTTCTCGGACGCCTTCTCGTTCTTTCCGCCCTGATTCTTGTCATCCTGAGCCTTGTCGTCTTTCTCCGCCATAATCAGGTGAAGCGTATATTCAATCGGCTGTCCGTCGTCTTTGGAAACACTTGCCTTGACATTATTACGTCCAACCTTTAATTCGTTTACGTCTGTCTCAATCTTGTATCCCGCAGGACCCGTAATCTGCAGTTTCTCGGTATAAGGGATGTTGACGGTATACTCAAATCTCGTATCGGAGAAGGCTGCAATCCGCTCTCCGTTTACCGAAAGATATTCCGGAGGGGTTGTTTTCGCGGACTGGATATGAATCGGTGCGCCCGGCATTCCGTCGACTGCCATGCCGACACCGGTATTGTCATTAATCGTGGCGCCGGTTACACCGATGTTGGTGTTGCCTTTTCCGACTGCTTTTAAGGTTAGCATCGTCCGTACCGTTCCGCCGTCCGGGGAAGCGCCGTTAATCGTAATGCTTCCGTTTCCGCCTGCGGACGCTCCGCCGACATATTCAATCACATTCGGGTCATAGGTAAGCGTTACGGAGAAAGACCCCATGGGCACCTCGTCCGTACTTTCCACGTAGACACCGATATTGAAGTTTTCATTGGCATTGGGGGAATAGGATTCCGATCCGAAGCGGATATGCCCCGCCGCATGTGTCACCTTAATCGGCAACAGTGCAAAAAGGATTGCCAGCAGGGGAAGCATCAGTGCTCCGCCCGTCATCATGATGAACTTTTTCATGCCTGCAAATCGTTTCACTTTAACCTTTGGCTCCTGTTTGAAACACACTCCAAAAAAGCCTTGCCCCGTTAAAGAGCATAGCTGACCCCTTTACACACGAAATTATTATATCACCGCGCCCCCTCTCCGTCAACGAAACTTCCGTGTCCCGCCTGTCAATTCCACCGCCGTTTTGAGGTGCTTTTTTGGTAATTTTTCACCCATTCTTGTCAGAGAAATCCTTTGATATATCAAAAGGCGACCGTCAGGTCGCCTCTTATCTTCTTCCGCTACCGCGGAATTTCATTCACTTACTGTACTGCATCACCGAGCGGATCAAGCGTCAGTTCTTTCTCGTTACTCTCATACTTGATCTTCACGGCATGCTCATTCTCCCAGGTAATCTCGTACGGCCAGTAATAATCCTCATCCGCCACACCGACCTTGTTAATTGTCCTTCCTTCCAAGTCCATCACAAAGAGGTCCGGTCCGAAATATCCGCACAGATAAAGCGTATCGCCCTCGTAATCGGTCGTAAAGCATACACTGTAACCGTTAAAATCCTTATTCACCCAGTTTTCCAGTCCGTTTGCGATATCAAGGCTGATAACCTCGCCCCACGCTACGAAAATATACTGTCTGCCGAAAAGTCCGATCTCCTTGAAGGGATCAAGTTGCGGAGTATGATCCTGCTTCGTCTCATATGTCCAGAGCTCGTTTCCGTCTTCGTCATATCCGGTAACCTTCGCGGACATCATGTCGCTTTCCAGGTCTGTAATCTGCTCCATTACGACACTGGATGCATCTACTTCTTCATCCCCGCGTCCGTCGTCGTCGAGTCCGCCCGGGAATTCGTCACCGGGACCCTCGTAATCATTCGGGTTCTCCGAAGGCTTTACGGTAACAACCTGCGACTGCGGCTCAACGGGATTTGGATTCTCCACGTCGGGTTTGGTCTTAATCAGGCTGCAGCCTGCCAGAACAAGAGCGGATACTGTTGCCAGTATTATAACCAGTCTTTTTTTCATCGTACTTCTCTCCTATACGTGCCAATCGACACGAAATCTCTTATTCGATTCTTTTGTGCAGGCTCTGTAAGGAGTTTACTTCAATCTGAGCCTCGCTCTGGGCTGCCAGAATACCGTCTGCGGATGCACTTGCTGCCGCAATCGTTGTGATATACGGAACTTTGTGCTTAATTGCATTCTTACGGATGTAAGAGTCATCGAAAATGCTCTCTTTTCTGGACGGAGTATTTACAATCAACTGAATCTTCTTGTTCACGATGGCATCCACAATGTTCGGTCTGCCTTCCTGCATCTTCAGAATCTTCTCGCATTCGATATCGTTTTCGCGAAGCAGTGCATAGGTGGTACCCGTAGCCACAATCTTAAATCCGGCCTTGATAAACTTCTTCGCCACATCAACCACATACGGCTTGTCCATACGGTTTACGGAAATCAGTACCGTTCCGGACAAAGGCAGCGGATTCTGTGTTGCTTCCTGTGCCTTGTAGTATGCTTCGCCGAAGTTCGGTGCAAGTCCTAAAACTTCACCGGTGGATCTCATTTCCGGTCCGAGAAGAGGGTCAACCTCAGGGAACATATTGAAGGGGAACACCGCCTCTTTTACGCCGACATAAGGATATTTGCTTTCCTTCAGTCCCTCAACCGGTGAGGTTCTTCCGGTAATCGGCATCGTAATGATGTCTGTTGCCACTCTCACCATGTTGATACCGCAAACCTTACTTACCAAAGGCACGGTTCTGGATGCACGGGGATTTGCCTCAATCACGTAAACCACGTCATCCTCGATCGCATACTGCATATTCATAAGGCCGTGAACGTTCATCTCGACCGCAATCTTCTTTGTATACTCCTTAATGAGTGCCAGGTTCTTCTCGGAGATGTGCATGGAAGGCAGGATGCATGCGGAGTCACCGGAGTGAATACCCGCAAGTTCGATATGCTCCATAACGGCAGGAACGAATGCATGGTTTCCGTCGCAAATCGCATCGGCCTCGCACTCCATCGCATGACGTAAGAAACGGTCGATCAGAATCGGTCTGTCAGGGGTTACGCCGACTGCTGCCGCCATGTATTCCTTCAGGGAATCCCTGTCGCCGACCACTTCCATTCCGCGGCCGCCGAGTACGAAGGAAGGACGAACCATAACGGGATATCCGATTCTCTCCGCAATTTCAACCGCATCATCAATGGTAACCGCCATACCGGCTTCCGGCATGGGAATTTCAAGTTTCTTCATCATGGCACGGAACAGATCTCTGTCCTCTGCCATATCGATAACCGCGGGAGCGGTACCAAGAATTTTAACACCGTTCTTCTCAAGGGAGTCCGCCAGGTTAAGCGGAGTCTGACCGCCGAACTGTGCAATGACGCCGACCGGTTTCTCCTTCTCGTAGATGGAAAGAACGTCCTCGAGAGTCAGAGGCTCAAAATACAGCTTATCGGATGTATCGTAGTCTGTCGAAACCGTCTCGGGGTTGCAGTTTACGATGATGGTGGAGAAGCCTAAATCACGAAGGGCAAATGCCGCATGAACGCAGCAGTAGTCGAATTCGATACCCTGTCCGATTCGGTTCGGGCCGCCACCGAGAATCATTACCTTGGGCTTGGAATCATCGGTTGTGCTCTTATCGGGAGCGTTGTATGTACTGTAATAGTAAGCGCTGTCCTTGGTACCGGATACATGCACGCCTTCCCAGGCTTCGGTCACGCCGATGGCCTTTCTGGCATTGCGGATATCGTCCTCGGTCACTTTCAGAATCTGGCTTAAGTACTTATCGGAGAAGCCGTCTTTCTTTGCCTTGGTTAAATCTTCCGCATTCGGCACTCTGCCGGATGTAATTGCGGTATCGGAAACGGAAGCGGTGCCGTACTCACGTATTAAGTACTCTTCCTCTTCCACGAGTTCCTTCATCTGCTCGATAAAATAATGCTTAATCTTGGTAAGCTGCCACAGTTCTTCCACGGTTGCACCCTTACGGAGCGCTTCGTACATAATGAACTGTCTTTCGGAAGAAGGATCCTTGAGCATTGCAATCAGCTCATCCTTGGACTTCTCATGGAAGTTCTTTGCAAATCCCAGACCGTAACGGTCTTTCTCCAGGGAACGGATTGCTTTCTGGAAAGCCTCCTTATAGGTTTTACCGATACTCATGACTTCGCCGACCGCGCGCATCTGGGTGCCGAGTTTATCCTGGGCGCCTTTGAATTTCTCAAATGCCCAGCGTGCAAACTTGATTACGATGTAATCGCCGTCGGGATAGTATTTATCAAGGGTGCCGTACTTGCCGCAGGGAATCTCGTCCAGGGTAAGGCCGCTTGCCAACATCGCGGAAACGAGTGCGATGGGGAAACCGGTTGCCTTGGAAGCAAGTGCGGAAGAACGGGATGTTCTCGGGTTGATTTCAATAACAATGATACGTCCGCTTACGGGATCGTGTGCGAACTGAACGTTGGTTCCGCCGATAACCTGTACGGCATCAACGATACGATATGCCTGTTTCTGCAGTTCCGCCTGAACATCTTCGGAGATGGTTAACATCGGAGCCGAGCAGAAGGAATCGCCGGTGTGAACGCCGAGCGGATCGATATTCTCGATGAAGCAGACCGTAATCATGTTGCCCTTGGCATCACGAACGACTTCGAGTTCCAGCTCTTCCCAGCCGAGAACGGATTCCTCAACGAGAACCTGTCCCACGATGGATGCCTGAAGTCCGCGGGCGATAACGGTTTTTAATTCATCCTGGTTGTATACGAGACCGCCGCCTGCACCGCCCATGGTATATGCAGGGCGCAAAACTACGGGATAACCCAGTTCATCTGCAATACGAAGACCGTCTTCCACGGAATAGGCAACTTCGGATCTTGCCATCTCGATGCCGATGGAATTCATCGTCTTCTTAAACTCAACTCTGTCCTCACCCTTCTGGATGGCATCAACCTGTACACCGATTACCTTTACGCCGTATTTGTCAAGAATGCCAGCCTCCGCAAGTTCGGAGCAGAGGTTTAAGCCGGACTGTCCGCCGAGGTTCGGCAGAAGCGCATCCGGGCGTTCCTTTTCAATGATCTGTTCCAGTCTCTTTACGTTCAGAGGCTCAATATACGTAACATCCGCCGTGTCGGGATCCGTCATAATGGTTGCCGGGTTGGAATTCACCAACACGATTTCATACCCTAACTTATGCAGCGCCTTGCACGCCTGGGTTCCGGAGTAGTCAAACTCGCAAGCCTGTCCGATAATAATCGGGCCGGAACCGATAATCAATACTTTGTGGATGTCTGTTCTCTGTGCCATACTTCCTCCTCGCCGCGTATGCGGCTTTATCTATACTGAAAAGTTTATTACGTTATATCGAATATAATCTCCCATGAGGCATCCGGTACGTACGTGCCTTATTCCTGTCCGCTCCAGCAGTACGTACACAGCTTGCAGGGCTCGATGCCGACCGAATTAACCATGTCGTCAAGCCGGTTGAATGCAAGCGTCGTAAACTTCATCTGTTTGCAGATTTCCTGCTCCATTGCCTTGTAGTTCGGACTTTCGGGGTTCGCGTAATCCTGCAGCTTATCAAGCGGAACATTGGTACTTCCCTCTCGCTGTGCGATCACGCGTCTTGCGATTAATTCCTGCTCGGAATTCGATCTGGAGAAATTCAGATACTTGCATCCGAAAAGCAGGGGCGGGCATGCAGGTCTTACATGTACTGCCTTTGCTCCGGAGTCAAATAAGAATTCCGTCGTTTCCCGAAGCTGCGTGCCGCGCACGATGGAGTCATCAATGAGCAGCATGCTCTTATCCTTAATTAACGGTTCTACCGGAATCAGTTTCATCTTTGCGATCAGGTCGCGCTTCTTCTG
>DLBG01000071.1:13101-15466 GCA_002494135.1 Lachnospiraceae bacterium UBA7027 | reverse complement strand
CCGCTCTCGTTTGCATAGCCGACAGCATGCGCCGTACCGGAATCCGGAACGCCCGCAACCTCGGTCGCATCGATAAGGCCGCGCTCTTTATCACGTTTTGCAAGGGACTGTCCGCAGCGGTAACGCATCTCTTCCACGTTCACGCCCTCGTAGGTCGAGGTCGGATATCCGTAGTAAACCCACAGGAATGTACAGATTTTCATCTCCTGACGGGCAGATATCAAGGTTTCCAGGCGGTTTTCGTTAAAGAAAACCACTTCGCCGGGGCCGAGTTCCTTGGCCGTTTTATATCCTAAATGCATGAATGCAAAATCTTCAAAGGAAGCGCAGTGTGCCCCGCTCTTTCTTCCGATGATTACGGGGAGACGTCCGAGTTTGTCACGCATCGCATAGATGCCTTCGGGCGTCATGATCAGCACGCTGATGGAGCCTTTGATAACTTCCTGCACATAAACCAGACCTTCCGGAATCGAATCCTTCTGGTTCACCAGTGCCGCTACAAGCTCCGTCTGGTTGATGTCTCCGCCGCTCATTTCCAGGAAATGGGAATAGCCGTGGCTGAAGAGCATCTTGATGAGCTCGTCGGTGTTATTGATTTTACCTACTGTTGTGATGGAATAATTGCCGAGATGAGAACGAACGATTAACGGCTGGGGCTCGTTGTCGGAAATGCAGCCGATGCCGTAATGTCCGCGCATGATTTCGAAATCACGCTCGAATTTGGTACGAAACGGGGAGTTCTCGATGTTGTGGATGGCCCGGTCAAAGCCCTTCTCCTCGGAATAGAGGCAAAGGCCGCCGCGGCGGGTACCAAGATGGGAATGGTAATCCACACCGAAGAACAAATCAAACATACAATTATCATTGGAAGCTACGCCAAAAAATCCGCCCATATGTGCTCCTTATCTGTTCCCCCCAAAATACCAACATAAAGTATACTGATTTCGGGGGCTTAGTGTCAAGGAAAAATGGGCCGTTTTTGAAATTCCCGACTTATGTAAATCAAAGAAAAAAGGCGTCATTCCGACGCCTTTTTTACTGTTTTTTTGTCCTTGCTTACTTTCCGAACAATCCGATCAAATACTCCGGTCCGTACCAGGGAATATCAGGATTTGCAAGCAGTCCGCTGACCGATGCTGCAATCAGTTTTTTCATTTTCTTCATCATAGTTCATTCCTCCCGTTTCCTCAATTTGTTTCCGGTACTGCAAAACACCTTCTAGAGGAACTCACTGTTGCTACTCTGCAAGCAGCATCATAATCTTGTTGGTTCTTGCCACGAACTTCGTCATGGCTTCGGGTTCGAGCGGTGCGTGCTGCAGCAGTGCCAGATCATACAACTGTTCGCAGATGGTGTTTACGTTCTCGCCATCCTGATGCTCAAGCACATACTGTACCAGCTTGTTGTTCGCGTTGAGCACAAGCGTCTGGCCTTCCTTGCCCATGCCGCCCATGTTCATGTCGCCCATCGCATACATGCGCATCATATCCTGCATTCTGCGGCTTTCCTCGGAAACCGTGATCATGGAAGAAATGTCCTTGTTCTTCAGTTTCTCGAGTTTCACGGCAACGTTTTCCTTCTTCGTAATCTTCTTAAAGAGTTTGCCGAGTTCCTCTTCCTGCGCCTTTAATTCTTCCTGCGCCTTTGCGGAAGTCTTGCTCTTTAAGGCATCCCCGAAGTCCTCATCGATTCGTTTGAACTTCACGCCCTCGTTCTTGGACTCCAGCTGGCTGATGAATGCAAGGTCAATCTGATGGGTTAAAACAACCGCATCCATCTTTGCCTTACGGAACATGTTTACATACTGGCTCTGCTGATTCATGTCGGTGACGTAGTAGATGGTCTTTTCCTTCTTCTCATCGCCGTCGGTGCTTTCGGCGCTCTTGCCTGCCGCATCGTCCGCTCCGTTGCCTGCTGCATCAGTTTCCTGATCCGCTGCCCCGTCAGTGCTTCCGGCGCCTTCTTTCGAAGCTTCTCCTTCGGAACCTTCTGCAGCCTTCTCGCCGTTCTCCCCGCCTTCCGCGTCATCAACCGGCTTCGTCTCTAAGCACTCCGGCAGTGTCATATAGATACCATCAATGTTCTTAAAGAGGATGTAATCGTTCATCTTCTCGCAGAACTTGTCATCCTTTAAGCAGCCGTACTTGATGAACGGGGAAATATCGTCCCAGTACTTCTCGTAGTCTTCCTTCTGCGTCTTGCACATGCCGGACAGCTTGTCCGCCACCTTCTTCGTGATGTAATCGGAAATCTTCTTCACAAAACCGTCGTTCTGCAGCGCCGATCTCGATACGTTAAGCGGCAGGTCCGGACAGTCAATTACGCCCTTTAAGAGCAGCAGAAACTCCGGAATGACTTCCTTGAT
>DLBG01000071.1:0-13049 GCA_002494135.1 Lachnospiraceae bacterium UBA7027 | reverse complement strand
ATGACTTCCTTGATGTTGTCCGCAATGAAAACCTGGTTGTTGTAAAGTTTAATCGTTCCTTCAATGGATTCGTACTCCATGTTGATCTTCGGGAAGTACAGAATACCCTTTAAGTTGAAAGGATAATCCATGTTCAGATGAATCCAGAATAACGGCTCCTTATAATCGTTGAAGACCTTTCTGTAGAATTTCAGATAGTCCTCTTTCTCGCACTCGCTCGGATTCTTCGTCCAAAGGGGCGCGGTATCGTTCTCGGGCTCTTTTGCGGGCTTTTTGGCCTTCTTTGCCCCGCCTTCTTCTTTTAACTTCTCGGCTTCCTTGACTTCTTTGCCGTTATCGTCGATTTCCTTCCAGGATGCCTCATCATCCTTTGCAGCCTCTTCCGATCCTTCAGCGGCGTCTGCCTTGTTCTCTTCCGCCTGTGCCTCGTCATACTGCTTTGCCGTATACAGATAAATCTCCGTCGGCATGAACGAACAGTACTTCTTAATGACTTCTCTTGCGCGGTACTCGTTTGCAAACTCAACGCTGTCCTCGTTTAAATACAGCGTAATCGTGGTTCCGACCACCTCACGGTCGCCCTCATCCATCGTAAAATCGGTTCCGCCGTCGCACTCCCAGTGCACGGGTTTTGCATCCTTTTTGTAGGACAGCGTGTCAATCGTTACCTTGTCGGAAACCATAAATGCCGAATAAAATCCCAGACCGAAATGTCCGATGATCTGGTCATCGTTCGCCTTATCCTTGTATTTTTCAATAAAATCCGTAGCGCCGGAGAATGCAATCTGGTTGATATACTCCTCAACCTCCTCCGCCGTCATTCCGAGACCGTTATCGATAAATGTCATCGTCTTCTTCTCGGGGCTTACAATGACGTTAATCCGGGGCTTGTAATCAAGCGGTGCCTCGAACTCGCCCATCATCTCCAGCTTCTTTAACTTCGTGATTGCGTCGCATCCGTTTGATACCAGTTCTCTTACGAAAATATCATGGTCGGAATACAACCACTTCTTGATAATCGGAAAAATATTCTCACTGTTAATGGACAGTGACCCTTTCTTTGCTGCCATCTTTCTTCGCTTCCTTCCTGTTTATAAAATTCGTGGTGCAAAGCGCTGTGATACGACATTTGCACACGCATAATTACATGGTTTTTCTCTCACTACCCAAGTATATTATCGTCATATGCAAAAGTCAACAAAAAATTAGCACTCAATAAGTATGAGTGCTAATAATTGTACTTGGACGTATGGTTACTGATATTCAGGTGTAAGTCTACCCCGACGGACACCCCCGGGCGTCACCTGCGGAATCCGTCTCTCAGAGATTCCCCTCCGAAACCGCCTTCATAGGTAAGCGGCGCCGCGGGGAAGCATTCATATCCGGTCCGGTCTCCCTCGACCGGCCGGTAGAAAATATGACCCTCCGTTTCGTAGGCCTCCACCTCAAATTCCTCATAAGGCTGGGCCGTCACATAGAAGGGCTCTTTGATATATCGGGCCGCTTCCCTTCCGACCGCCACACTTTTATACAGGCAGACCAAAACCGCCAGTCCGATGATTACCAGGTTGCAGACCGCCCGCACCTGATTTCCGGGCTTTTTTCGGTCTTCTTTTGAACCCGTGCCTGCGCTCCCTTGCGATTCCGGTTTTCCCGTCACAAGACTCCAAATGGTTCCGAAAGAAACTACGGCCGGCAGAATCACCACCGCGTACCCGTAGCGTACCAGCGGCGCACCGGCAAACCACAGGATAAATGAAGCTGCGAGACAGAGACAAAGAAGCAGGCGGGCCAGGATTTCAAACAAACGCTGTTTTCCCGCCGGAGTTTGTTTTCCTGCCACCACAGTAAGTGTCTTTGCCATCCCGGCCACGATTGCCGCCGAGATTCCGACAACGCCTGCTGCAAGGAAAACCCTGTTCACAATGGTCTGCGAAGCAAACCACGGTCCGATCCATTCGGCAAATGTCGCCTGAAATCCGGGCAGAAACTGTGTTCCGCGTCCCCAGGCCTGAATCTCCTTTGCATCATACACCGCCACATCCGCCGGCACCTGCCAGGCCGGATGTCCGAACGACAGAAATGTGGAAGGGTACAGCGGCCAGCCCGAAAGCACATATCCCCGAATCAACATGGGACAGACGATACAAAGCCCCAGACCGATGAACAGCGCAATCGTTCCCCACTGTTTCTTTCGTACCAGGAGCACCAGCGGCAGGATAAAGAGCATGGCCATAAAGCCTGCCGAAAGTTTGTACGTTACCGCATTCAGTGCCCAAAGTGAGAGAAATGCGTACGGAATTGGATTTTTTTCCTGACAGTCCGCTAAATCGGAATACACAATCACCGTGTAGAACACGGCTGCCGTCGCAAAGAAATCCGATGCCGGAGCCACCAGTTCCGTAAGCACGAGCGTCATGTAATAAAGCGCTCCCAGCCGGACAAAATCTCCGGGCAGAAACTTCTTTCTGCCCACCGCCTTATAAATCCGCAGGCACGGAAGCGCCATGAGCAGTACAAAATATCCGGACAGCGCATGCATGGATCCCTTTAACGCCCAGCTTAGGCTGAATAAAGCCGAGAGTGGAAACGCCGCACTGTTATACCCGAACCGCGTCTGCAAAAGGGCAAGTCCCTTCACGGTGCCGTACTCTTCCATCCACCGGATGGTCTGTGCATGATAAAGAGCCGTATCGTAAGCCATGTATCCGCGGCTTGTTCCATAGGCCAGAACCAGCACCAGAACCGCTGCAGCAATGAGTTCCCCGACAGGGATTTTTATCTCTTTGCCGGAAGGTACCTTTACGATTTCTTTACGATTTACAAAAAAAGAGACTACGGCAGCCCCGCTCATTATGAGCACTGCCAATAGTCCCACTTTGTAAAACAGGCTGAAAACCTGCGCATATACGGTAAGTACGCACAATCCGCCCGCAAGATACGATGTCGGATGCGCAATGCGATACTGTGCTTTCTTTGCAATGGGCTGCATAACGGCAAATCCAACAAGAAATGCCGTCACCGTCACATATGCCCAATTACACAGTATCGAAATCATATGATTCTATTCCACCGGCTTTTTCGCCGCATCAACAAGTGCCTGAACCTCTGCGGACGGGGTGTCGTCCATCAGGGATACGATGATTGCAAAGAACAGACTTACCAGGAATCCGGGAATGATCTCGTAGATACCGGTATTAAACAGGGTAAGGCCCTTCACGGAACCGGAGAAGAACATATACCACATCGCATCCGTAAGGAAACCGGCGATAACGCCAGCGATGGCACCTTTGTACGTAAACTTCTTCCAGAACAGGGCAAGTAAAATCGCAGGTCCGAATGCCGCGCCGAATGCGCCCCATGCGCACTCTACGAGTTCCATGATACCGCCGCATGCGGGATTGACTGCGATAATCAGTGCAATGATTGCGATTACCGCAACGGCAAATCTGCCGACCCAGAGCATCTCCTTGTCGGTCGCGTTCTTATGAATGACCGGCTTGTAAAGGTCGGATGCAAATGCGGAAGACGAAGCAAGAAGCTGTGAATCCGCCGTGGACATGGAAGCCGCAAGGATTGCGGAAAGCAGAACACCTGCCAAAAGTGCCGGGAACATGTAACGAACCATCGTGATGAACACGAGGCTTCTGTCGTCCGCGGTAAGAATCGAGCCGAGGTACTGATGCGCAACCAGCGCCACAACGCTTGCCATGCTGAGGATTAAGAAGGTCCAGAAAATACCTACCACGCGGCTCTTCTTCATTTCCTTCTCGGACTTAATCGACATGTAACGCACAAGGATGTGAGGCATACCGAAGTAGCCGAGTCCCCATCCGAAACCGCTTAAAATATCTTTCACCGATGCCCAGTCCCACGTGCCGCTGGAAAGCGGATTGTAGTAGTTCTCTTCGGTAACCACCATAGCCACCGGCATAAAATCGGGCTTTGCCATGGCAAAACTTGCCACGATGGGAACCGTCATCAATGCCATCAGCATTAAAAGTCCCTGGAAAAAGTCGGTCCAGCAAACCGCATTGAATCCGCCCATGAACGTGTAAAACAGGATGATAACCGTTGCGCCGACCATCGCATAGATGCTCGGGATGCCGAACACTCTGTTGAAAAGGCTTCCGCAGGCCACGATACTGGATGCGGAATAAATGCAGTATGCCACGCAGAAAATAAGCGCACACACAATCTGCAATGCAGGGTTCGCCGTCTTAAAACGTTTGGTCAGAAACTGCGGAATGGTAATGGAATCGTCCGCGAGAATGGACATTCTGCGGAGTCTCGGTGCCACAAAAAGCCATGCCAGAATGGTTCCGCACAGAAGTCCGACGGAAATCCACACCTGACCCATACCCCAAAGATAAATGGATCCGGGCAGGCCCATCAAAACCCACGCACTCATGTCGGACGCACCCGCCGAGAGTGCCGCAACCCAGCCGTTCATCTGACGTCCGCCTAAGAAATAGGCTTTGTCACCGGTCTGCTTACGACCTTTGATGAAAAAGAAAATGCCGATTCCGAGAACCAAACACAGATAGCAGATAAATGCTATCATTTCCAAGATTTCTCTCTGTTTCATACTTTCCTCCAACTATATAAAAAATGTATAAAGAATTTATTAATATCTGCTCACACTTTTCACTTCTTCTTTCCCGTCGGTTCCGCCACGTCTCCGCTGACATTCAGATCCGCCTTGCAGTACGGGCACTTCGTGGGTTCCATGCGAAATCCCAGGTGCAGCATCTTTTTGCACTTCGGACATCTCCAGAAAATCAGCCGGATCACGATTCCCGCGATAATTAACACGATTCCCAGTAAGAACAGTACAATCTGTATTGTATTCTTAAAGAAGAAGGTTCCTCCGATTGCCACAATCGAGAACACAAACATCCACGTGGAAAGCTCTCCCGCTCTTTTGTAATTCATGTTACGCTTTCTCTCCTTCCTCAGTCTCTTCTTTCTTCGATTCTTTTTTCTCTTCTTTCTTCTCTTCTTTCTTCTCTGCTTTTATCTTTGTTACTGCATTCTCGTCTTTTTTCTCTTTTCCGGGCTCATTCTTTGTGCTGCCCTTTGCCTCACTCTTCGCTCCGCCCTTGGCCTCGTTCTTCGTGCTGCCCTTGGCCTCACTCTTTGTGCTGCCCTTGGCCTCGTTCTTCGCTCCGCCCTTGGCAGCTTCCTTCACCAGGACTGCCTCGGTTCCCTTCTTCGTCACATATACGAAGAGCGCGATACCGATTATGAAAATGAATAAAGAAATAAACTGCGACGTGGAGAACACACCGACGCTTCCTCTGTGATCGGCACGGAAGAATTCAACTCCGAAGCGTCCGGCGGAATACAGAATCATGTAAAGTGCAGACACCTGGCCCTTCTTTTTAAATTTCAGGCTTGCCAGAATCAGAATCGCAGCGATACATAAGTTGCCCACGGACATGAATAACTGTGTCGGCCAGAGCTTCACACCTGCCGGTGCAAGGCTTCCATGCGGGAAAACCACGCCCAGTGCGGAATTCGTCTCTGCGCCGTAGCAGCAGCCCGCCAGGAAACATCCGATACGTCCGATGCCCTGCGCGATGGACACGCTCGGCATGGTAAGGTCCATATAGGCGAAGAAATCGAGCTTTTTAAACTTAAAATAAAGAAACGCCACCGTAAGGCCCAAGATGATTCCGCCATATACCACGAAACCGCCGCCGCCAAGGAAACGGACCGGATTCTTGATAAATTCTTTCCACTCCACAATGACGTAGAGGATTTTACTGCCTAAGAAACCGCCGATCATCGCAATCAGCACGATGTCCAGAATCGGCTCCTGATCCATGTCGCGCCTCTTCGCCCGGTACATGGCCACGAAAACCGCCGCCAGAATACCGATGGCAATCATCAGGCCGTACCCGTGAATTGTCAGTTTTCCGATTGTTAATATGTCGTTATGCATAGATTAATCCTCGTCCTTACTTCTATCTTTGCGAAAATCTCTCGCCTTACTTCCTTCGGATACATTCTTTGAATGCGTCTCCCAGTAGCCGTGAGGCGTCTTTTTCGTTATTTTCCTTCCCAAATGATTCGCCCATCGCTCCGTATAGAGCCTGTAGTACGAAATCTTCTTCTCTTTGCGCATCTTTTCAAAGACGCCGAAATTACACCAGATGCCCGAAACCATACAGATGACGGGCAGAAAAAACGGCCCGAGGAACATGGACTGAAACGTGTGCCCGTATTCGTGAACGGCCACCTGGCTGCGTTCGCTGCCTTCTTCCTCGATGTCGCCCTTCAGTTTCTCCGAGAGAAAAACAAACATTCCCATGGCCATGTTGTCGCTGCGGTTCCACTCCGTAACCCAGCTTTTGCCGTAGCGGTAGTGCGGTTTCTTTGCATGTACCAGGCAGATGACGGCGCCCACAATATTCTGAATGATTCCCCACGTCCACTGAAGCGGGTAGTATAGAATTTCCGTAATTGCCTTCATGGAACGCCTCTGTACATTCTTCTCTCAAAAAGCAGGGGCGGCGTCACCGCCAACCCCTGCCGGCTTTTATTGTTGGATAACCCATATCCGCAAGCGCGGATCAACATATTACAGAAGATGTGAACGAAGCTCCTCGCCGGAAAGCGGGCTTAAGTAAGCCGGTGCCACATCAAAAATCGTCTTGCATCCAACCGCACCTTCATCCGAAAGTCTCTTGGCCGCTCTTGCGAACGCAATCAGAACGGAGGAGGTGAATTCCGGGTTGGAATCCAGTTTTAAACTGTACTCAATCACGTGCTTGTTCTCGTCGTTCCAGCCGGTGGTGCCACTGTGAATTACGAAGCCGCCGTGAGGAATGCCGCTATGGTTTGCCGCAAACTCTTCCTCGGAGATAAAATGTACGGTCGTGTCATAATCCGCAAAATAGTTCGGCATCGTTTTGATTGCCTCTTCTACCTTTGCCGCATCGGCGCCTTCTTCGAGAACAACAAAACACTCTCTTGTATGTTTCTGTCTTGTGGTAAGCTCGGGATTGCTGCCGGAGCGAACTGCCTCAAGTGCTTCGGGAACGGGAATCGTATACTGCTTGCCGTTCTTTACTCCGGGCACTCTGCGGATGGCATCGGAATGCCCCTGACTTACGCCCTTGCCCCAGAAGGTATAGGTGCTGCCGTTTCCGAGAATTGCGGTGTCGTAAAGACGCATTACGGAGAACATTCCGGGATCCCAGCCAAGGGAAATCATGGCGATTTTACCGCCTTCCTTCGCCGCCGCGTCAACCGCCGCAAAATGTGTCGGGATGTTTGCGTGCGTATCGAAGCTGTCGATTACGTTGAACATCTTTGCATACTTCGGAGTCATCTCGGGCAAATCCGTTGCAGAGCCGCCGCAGATGATTAAAACATCGATGGAATCCTTGTACTTCTCAATATCCGCTACGTTTGCAACTTCCACTCCGGGAGTTAAAACCTTTACCGTCTTGGGATCTCTTCTTGTGAAAACCGCTTTAAGCTCCATATCGTCGTTGTGCTTAATCGCACATTCCACGCCGCGTCCGAGATTTCCGTAACCTAAAATACCAATTCTGGTGGACATATTTATTACCTCATTTTCCATGGTGATTTGCACCATTAAAACTTTCTGATAGAATTACTTGTCTTCCGTCTCAAGGAACTTGTAAACGAATGCAGCGATTACCGCACCTACAAGGGGTCCTAAAATGAATACCCATACGCTGATGATGGGTCCGTTGTTTCCTACGATTGCTGCCATGATAGCCGGTCCGATACTTCTTGCGGGGTTAACGCTCGTTCCGGTAAGGCCGATGCCGAGGATGTGAACCAGTACAAGGGTAAGACCGATGATGAGACCGCCGAAGGAACCGTGGTTTGCCTTCTTGCTGGTAACACCGAGAATGGTCAGAACAAAAATGAATGTCAGAACAACTTCAACCAAAAGTCCGGCAAAAACATTTCCGCCGACACCTGCAAGGCCGTTGCTTCCGAAGCCGCCGGTAAGATCTTCGATTCCGCCAAGGCCGAAGATTGCGGCAAGCAGGCCTGCACCTGCCAATGCGCCGAGGCACTGGGCAATGATGTATCCGACAAAATCTTTCAGGGTGATGCCGCCGTTAATGAAAACAGCAAGACTTACGGCAGGATTAATGTGACATCCGGAAATGTTTCCGACACAGTAAGCCATGCCTACGATTACGAGACCAAATGCGAGTGCGGTAGCAAGATATCCGCCCCAGTGCTCACAGCCGGTCAGCATTGCGGTTCCGCAACCAAGTGTTACGAGAACACAGGTACCAATAAATTCTGCAACAAATTTCTTCATGAGTTTTCCTCCACTTCTTTAATATTATTTAAATAAAGATGTTGAAATACTACACTACAAAAACTTAGACATTTAAGATTTTACCATTATTTTATCAAGAATTAAAGATTTTCCTGCAAAAAATAGCGGCAACCGAAGTTGCCGCCGAAAAGTCCTCTTTTTTTGTTCTTAAAATCTGTCTTTATAATTCCGCTGCACAAGTCTTTCCTCGAATTTCTCGCCGGGCAGCGGCCTGTCGAAGAAGAAGCCCTGGGCTATTTTACAGCCGTTTTCCCTTAGAATCTCCAGCTGTTTTAAGGTTTCCACACCTTCCACCACAATTTCAAGCCCCATATCGTCTGCGAGTTCCACAACGTGACGGAACATCCTGCAGGCTCTGCTGTTTTCGCTCTCATCATCCTTCGGGAGGAAATATCGGTCGATTTTCAAGACATCCCACGGCACTTCACGGATCAGGTTCAGGGAAGAGAATCCGATTCCGAAATCGTCTACCGCCGTACGGATGCCCGCTTCCTTTAAGCCGGTTACGACACGTTTCAAATCACGGAACTGCACGTCCGTCGTGGTTTCGGTTAGTTCGACTTCAATCATTTCATGCGGAACTTTGTATTGATCCACAACCCTCAGGATATGTTCAAGCAGATCCGGATTGGTCAGATGCTTTCTTGAGAAATTTAAAGAAATCCGAAGGTTATCGGGATTTCCCATATCCAGATTGCGCCGGATGGCGCCACACACCTTCTCCAGTACGTAAAAATCCAGATCGCAGATGTCCGTGGTCTGCTCCAGGACCGGAATAAATTCATCCGGCATCACGATGCGTCCGTCGGAAATCCAGCGGCAAAGTGCTTCCGCCCCGACGATTTCCAGCGTATCAACATCCACCTTTGGCTGAAGGTATACCGCGAACTCTCCATTTGCCAGTCCGTCGCGGAATCTCTGCTGAATCGATTTGATGCGTTCCCTTGTTTCCTTCATTCTGTCGTCATAGAAAACAATGGCACCCTCATCCTGTTTCTTTGCCACGCCGGTGGCAATCATGATGCGTTCCATTACGTCATCTTTATTGATAACGGACCCTTCCGGGATCTCGTAAACGCCCGCCGCTGCGGATACTTTTACTTTTCTTTCGATATTCTCGTCATAAGCGACCGGAACGCCGGCAAGAATCGAAAGAACCTCGTTTTTTACATCGGGAGAAAAGATGCAAAGGAATTTGTCACCGCCCAGTTTGCAGATGCAGCCCCTGTTACCGATGACTTCTTCAATCATGCTGAAATAATTCTGAATGACCAGATCGCCGTTATCACGGCCGATATCCATATTGATGACGGCAAAATTGTGAAGATCGAAATTAACGGCAATCATCCCGCCGAGCTGTCCGCTTTCTTCTAAGCGGAACAATTCACGCAAATAATACCGGACATTCGGATAACCGTTTTCATCAAAGAAAATATACTGCTCCACGACTCTTTGCAGCCTGCGTCTGGAAATAAACGACATAATGACGTTCATCATCAGATCCAGATTGTTATAATCGTTCAGACTCAGAACGGGAGCATCTTCACTTACATAAACGGTGGTGATTAAAACTGCGCCGGAATTGGCGACGATACGGTTCTTCAGAAGGAGAATGGTTCCCTTTCCGTCATCCAGATCACAGAAAACTTCCCCCTCTTTTCTTCTTTCCAGAGCGATATTCTGGTAAAATTCGGAAACGCCCTTGGAAAGATGATAGGCCCGGCTGATTTCCTGAACCAGTTCCACATAATCGACCCTGTCAAAATTCGAGGAATGTAAACATTTTACAAGGCGTCTTAAAAAAACGGCGGCTGTTGCCTCATCCACAACGGATTCCTTTTCCGTAATGCGCGGATCCCTGTATTTTTCGAACATTTCATTGAGTTGGTTTTCTGCCATAATGCTTCCCCCGCAAAACAAAACCCCACTGATTAAATAATTATATCACAGAATGCGGAATCGCAATACAGAAGGAAGCATTTGTTTGAATTATTCTTCTTTGATTTCTTCTATTTAGTCTTTTTTTAATTCATCCATAAGCAGGATGACCTTGAACAGATCCCCGTCGATTTCCACTTTCATTTCACCGCCCTGAAGCTCCGTGAGCGACTTTGCAATTGCAAGTCCGAGCCCGTTTCCTTCCTTATGTCTGGATTCGTCTCCTCTCGTAAATCGCTCCAGCAGTTCTTCCGGGCTCTTGGTAAGCTTTTCGCAGGATGTATTTTTAAACTGGATGCAAAGTTTCTTTTCAATTGTCTGCGCCGAGATAAACACTCTCGTGCCCGGATACGCGTACTTATAGATATTCTGCATCAGATTATCCAGAATGCGTCCGGTTTTCCGGCTGTCGGCCATAAAATAAATCTCAGACTCCGGTTTCGAGAACACCGTTTCCAGTCTTTTTTCCGCAAATTTATCTTCATATTCGGCAATGATCTGGTCTAAAAGAGTGCCGATTTCGAGTTTTTCCGGGATCATATCCAGATTTCCGCTGTTGGCCTTGGAAATCTCCACCAGGTCTTCCAAAAGTTTCTTCAGACGATTGGATTGGCGGTTCAGTACTTCGGAATATTCCGCAATAACGGTATCGCCGGTTTTTTCGGCCTCTTTCCCGATTAAGTCGGAATAATTGATCACCGATGTCAGCGGTGTCTTGATATCATGAGAGACATTGGCCACAAGTTCCGTTTTCATGCGTTCGCTCTTCATCCGCTCTTCCACCGCCGCGTTAATGCCGTCCGAAAGATGATTTAAATTCTCGCCGTGTTTGCGGTATTCGCCGATTAACGGCCGGACATCGATTTTATAATCCGTATTGCCCGCCGCAAGTTCGCTTCCGCCCTTGAAAAGGCGCTTCATCATAAGTACCAGATACAGAAGGATCGGAATCACAACAATTTTTTCAAAAAACCACGCAAGACCGATAAGCAGTCCGATGTCATAGGCCGAGCAGAGCACGCACGTGATTGCGATTGTTAAGAATTCACAGACAGACACCGCAAGCAGGATGAGAATTGCCTTCCACAAAAACGGGATGTTTGTAAATAACGCTTTCAATCCGCGATAAATCAAAACACAGAGTTTGGCAAGCAGGGTATTTCGAAACAGGTTTCCGAGTTTGATCCGGTGGATTGCATTGATCAGCCATAAGAAGCCGCAAACCGCAATTGCCAAAAGTGCAACTACCGCAACATCGTCGTTGTTCGATGCATACGCCGCCAGTAAACAGAGCAGTGCGGGGGCGGCAAGAATCAGCGTAAATGCGTCGAACGGGATTTTTGTAAAATAGTTCTCAGTTACTTCGTTGCTGTCAGGCACCCGGCCGATTCCGGAAAGAAATACTATCAGGCAGATGAGGGACAGAAGCCCCGCAACACCCGCCAGAACGGGGATCGCAAAACGGTACTTATAGGCATTTGTTACAAGTTCGTAATCCCGGTAATAATTATCCGTATGGACCGGGAAAGCAGGATCCACATATACTTTCCATTTTACGGACTGGGACTCGTCCACGCCGGAATATACGTATTTCCCCGGAAGATTGTCTTTTACGGACGCATTCTTCCAGTAACAGAATTTCTCCCCGCTTTTCGTGCTTTCGATTTCAAGCGCGGCCACGTTTCTGCTTTTTAAGAATTCCACGGCAGCATTTTTATCTGCGTACCTGAAATTTACAATTACCTCATTGACATTCATTTTTGCATAGACGGCAAACCGCACATCCAGCTGTTCTTTCTCGCTTTGTAGGCTGTAGATGTTCCTCTCGGCCATGTAAAGTGTCGCAAACAGACCGCTTGCGGCGATTACCGTAAATACAACCATGCCGAACAACGACAGCCATTTTATAACCGGATACGCGCTGATACGCTTTCTTGTTTTCATTGTTTCCTCCATTGTCATCCCTCGATTTTATATCCCTGTCCCCATACCACTTTTAAGTAATGCGGCTCTTCGGGATTGATCTCTATCTTTTCCCGGATGTGACGGATATGAACGGCAACCGTTCTTTCGCATCCGACCGGAAGGGATTCCTCCCAGACCGCGGCATAGATTTCTCTGGGCGAAAACACCCTGCCCCGGGACTGTAATAAAAGTTTCAGAATTTCGAATTCTTTCGGAGTCAGCGATATTTCGGTTCCGTCGACGGATACCGTTTTTGCCCCGTCATCCAGCGAAATTCCTCCGACGGTGTAGGTATTCTCGCTTCCGGCGCTTCCTCCGAGCATGAAGTAGCGTCTTAAGGCCGAACGGACTCTGGCGCTGACTTCCACGGGATTAAACGGCTTCGTAATGTAATCATCCGCGCCGACGTTCAGTCCGAGGATTTTATCCGTATCCTCGCTTTTGGCCGACAGCATGATAACCGGTATATTGCTTCTTTTGCGAATCTCCGAAAGCGCATCGATTCCGTTCATCTTCGGCATCATGATATCAAGCAGCACCAGATGAATTTCGTTTTCATCGATGGTTTGCAATGCTTCCAGTCCGTCGGACGCTTCGTAAAAAGTAAAATCCGGCGACGACAGATAGATTTTTAACGCATTGACAATATCCTGTTCATCATCACAAATCAAAATGTTATACATACTCATTCCTCACATTCCCGTTTTATCTGCAGACATGAATATCTTATTCTTTACTTTTTTAAGAAACAAGTACGAGAATGTTTAAGATTTTATTAAGGACCAGGGGGACGGGGTTAGTGGGCCAT
>DLBG01000006.1 GCA_002494135.1 Lachnospiraceae bacterium UBA7027 | reverse complement strand
AATTTGCTGTAGGAAAGTCCGTTCATTCTTGCTGCAGCGTTGATACGTGCAATCCATAACTGACGGAACTGACGCTTAGCCTGCTTTCTTCCTGCATAGGAGGATGCAAGTGCTCTCATAACGGACTGCTTTGCAATACGATACTGTTTGGATCTTGCTCCTCTGTATCCCTTTGCAAGCTTTAATACTCTATTGTGTTTTTTCTTGGCATTTAAGCCGCCTTTAATTCTTGCCATGATTCATTCTCCTCCCATTCCTTAAACGTAAGGTAAAATCTTCTTCATATTCTTTACGTTTGTAGCATCGGTAATTGCAGCCTGACGGAGATTACGTTTTCTCTTCGTGGACTTCTTTGTTAAGATGTGACTCTTGTAAGCCTTGTTTCTCTTTAATTTACCGGTTCCGGTTACTTTAAAGCGCTTTGCAGCAGCTCTGCTTGTCTTCATTTTAGGCATATCTTTTTCCTCCTGATTATATTTCTTTGATTTATTTTAAGCTGACAAAAGCAGTTAAAATCTTACTTCTTTGCGGAGAGGATCAGAAGCATGCTTCTTCCTTCCACTTTCGCGGGTTTCTTGATGGTGGAAACATCTGCCAGTGCTTCGGCAAAATCATCCAGAATGTGTTTGCTGTTTGCCATATGTGCCATCTCACGGCCGCGGAAACGAAGCACTACCTTTACTTCTTCGCCCTTGGATAAGAACTTTCTGGCTGCAGCCATTTTCGTATTCAAATCGTTGGTGTCAATGTTGGGGGAAAGGCGGATTTCCTTTGTTTCAACAATCTTCTGCTTTTTGCGGTTATCCTTTTCCTTTCTTGCCATCTCATAACGGAACTTTCCGAAGTCGGCAATTTTACAAACCGGGGGATTGGCGGTCGGAGCGATTTTAATCAAATCGAGGCCTGCCTCCTCTGCAATGTGCTGTGCTTCCTTTGAACTCATAACGCCCAGCTGTTCACCGTTCTCGCCGATTAAGCGAACTTCTTTGTCACGGATTTGTTCATTAATGCTATAGTCTGTAATGGCTTTACCCTCCATAAAAAAATGTGGATACAAACAAAGTATCCACATAGTAAACGCCTTACGCGCATCTTACAATCTTAACGCCTGAAGCCCTATTGCCGCAGGGTGAGAGTGGAAACTCTGCTTGATTTTTTAATTGAAACCTTGTTTAGATTATCATCCGAACGCCGTAATGTCAAGCATTATTTGCAATTACGGTACATTTGCGGGAAAAGAGCGGCCGTAAGTACAAAGCAGACCGAAGCGACGATTGCCGGCCCGATATGATCTGCCCCGAATAAAATTCCGACCTGCGCTCCTGTGGCATCACCGAGTCTTCCGAACAGCATGCCGAAGCCGAAAAGGCATCCCGCGTCGAAGGGGACGTTTTTCATTTTCGTGCTGTTATTCCGGTTCATATCGGCGAATACAAGCACCCGATATACCGAAACAAAGCCGAACAAAAAAGAATTAAGCGCCCACAGAACGACTCCCGGCACATTCCCGCGGGCAAACAGAAGAATGAGGCAGGAAAACATTGACGTCGCAAGCACGCAGATTACACCGTAGCGTCTGTTTCTGTCGTTTATAAAACCGGCCAGCAAAAGACCGGCTGCATAGAAAAGACCGGAGAACTCAATGCCGATTCCGGAAATGAGGTCCGATGCCGGGAAGCACAAGCCCATCTCTTTAACAGCACTGATAAAAAAGAGCCCCGCGCACGAAACGGCTATCATCGCAATACCGGGAATTTTTTTCTCATCCCCGTTGTCCGTTTCGACAGGCCCGTTGTCCGTTTCGACAGGCCCGTTGAAAATCACCTTTGCACAGCGGTTTGCAAAAAATACGAGAACAACCGCCAGCAGTCCGTATAAAAGCAGCGCAAAGCTGGTTTTTAAAAACTGACCGTTTCCGATGAAAGAAACGAGCCGGACCGCTACGCTTGCCAGCGCATAACCGCCGCCAAAAACAATGCCTCTTTTTCCATAATCTACAAGGCAGGAAAGACTGTGCAGATAACCCGCCGCAATCATGCCGCAGAGCAGGTTTGCAATGAATCCGAAAAGAAACGTCCCCGTAAGAGACGGAGCAAACATCGACGGTACCAGAAAAAATACGTAGAAAACGTATAACGGAAGTATAAATATTTTACGGGAAACAAAGCCCGGCCGCAGGCGCACCAGAAGGGTATAAATCCCGATTCCGGCTGCCTGAAACAAAAAGGCGATGACCGTCGAAATGACGTCCAGATTCCATGCCGTTTCCACTTCCATCAGATGATAAAGCCAGGAAATGTATCCGGCACCGGTTAAGAAGAATCCTGAAAAGATATACAAAAAAACTATAAAATTCCTGTTTTTTACGATTGCTTTCATAATCCCCGATTCACACCGACCAACAAAAGATTATCCTTGTTAATCATATAGTAACCGGGCGTAAAAAACAATAAATCTTTTATGCTGCCGATCTCATAATCTGACCTTTCCCGAACTGACTGAGCACCTTCGGCAGGGTTCTCTCGGCCAGCGTTCTTCTCATACGATATGCCAGTGCAATATCGTCCGTGGTTTTAAGACTTCCGTCAAGAGTGGACCAGCCGCAAAACCACAGGCCGGAATCGATTTCGATGATGTAATTCATACTCATCCACTCCTTTCTTGATTTCGACCGATTATAGCATGGCACCATACCCCGTTCAAGAATAAATTGGTATATATTTTACAAAGGAATTGTATTTCTTTTGTGCAAATTCACAAATATCTTATAAAAATTCACAGAGGATTCTACAGTTTCTGTAATTTTGCAAAAGCCGCCGAGAGCACGCGCACGCCCGCGGTATCGAATTCCACGGTAACGTAGGTGGCTCCGTCGCGGTTTTCCATATTCTTTACAACGCCCTCACCGAACTTGATGTGACGGACTCTGTCGCCGACGCCGTAGTCTGTCGTGCCCGCCGTAAGCGCACTGCCCTTCTTAAGGGCTCCGAGTGATTTGATTGCAGCATAAGGCTTATCCTCGGGTTTTACGTCACGTCTCGGTGTCGGAGCCTTGGGTCTGCTGATACCGATACCGGATGTGCCGCAGAATGCGGTGCTGCCCGCCGAACGTCCGATGCTGTCCGTCCTGCGTCCGATTCGTCCGTAGCCGTCGTCATCAAAGTAGCGGCCCGAGCCGGAGAAATCGTCTTCAAAACTTCTGTATCGCGGCAGGTTCCCCTCCAGAAACTCTTCCGGAATCTCGCGGACGAACTGGCTGACGGGATTATTCACGGCCTGCCCGCGCATTACCCGGTATCCTGCTGCCGTAAGCGTCAGTTCTTCCTTCGCTCTTGTCATGCCGACATAAGCAAGTCTTCTCTCTTCTTCCATCTCCTCGGGTCCGCCGAAAATACTGCCGTCACCGGGGAAAAGTCCGTCCTCCATGCCCGCAATGTATACATGGTCAAATTCCAGGCCCTTTGCCGCATGAAGCGTCATCAGAAGGACTCTGTCATTCTCTTCGGATACGTTATCGATATCCGCAACCAGAGAAACTTCGTTTAAAAAATCCGTAAGCGTAGGCCCGGTTTCGATCTCGGGATTCTCCTGCGCATATTTTTCTTCATAAACGGCCGCTTTGGAAATCAGTTCGTCGAGGTTTCCGATACGGTCCGCATCTTCCTCATCGTTGGAAACGCGCAAATCTTCCAGATATCCGGACTCATTCAGCACATCGTCCAATAGTTCCGGCAGATCATCATAATACTCCGCATCTTCCATACGGCTTCGGATTCGTTCCACCATTTCCGCGAATTCAATCATCTTCTGCGCCGTCTTTCCGAGACCCGGAATACGGTCTGCATGCGCGAGGGCGTCAAAGAGGCTGATTTCGTTGTTGGCCGCATAAACTGCTGCCTTATCGACACTGGTGTTGCCGATGCCGCGTTTCGGCACGTTAATGATACGTCTGACCATCAGATCGTCATTGCCGTTTGCAATCGTTTTCAAATAAGCCAGGCAGTCCTTGATTTCTTTTCTTCCGTAGAAATTCTGCCCGCCGACAATCTGGTAGGGCATATTGTCATAAAGAAACCGCTCTTCGAGTTCACGGGACTGGGCATTGGTACGGTAAAGTACCGCACAGTCCTTGTACTGCGCCTCTCTTTTGCGGATTTTTCTTGCAATGTCCTCCGCAATAAACTCGGCTTCCTCTTTCTGTGAGGAAAGAAGGCGGAAATGTACCTTGTGTCCTTCTCCCTTGTCCGTCCACAGAGACTTGTCCTTTCGTCCCTGATTATTAGCAATCACGGCGTTTGCCGCATTCAGAATATTCTGCGTGGAGCGGTAATTCTGTTCCAGTTTGATTACCGTTGCCTCGGGATAATTTTTCTCAAAATCAAGAATATTGTGAATATTCGCTCCCCGGAACCGGTAAATGGACTGGTCGTCGTCTCCGACGACACAGAGATTACGATAGCGGTCCGCTAAGAGTCTTACCAACTCAAACTGCGCGGTATTCGTATCCTGGTATTCGTCCACGTGAATGTAGCGGAACCGTTCCTGATAGGAGGCAAGCACCTCGGGGTGCTTCTGAAACAGTCTTACGGTGTTGACAATCAGATCGTCAAAATCCATGGCGTTGTTTGATTTTAACTGTTTCTGATAGATGTGATATGCCTCTGCGATTTTTTTCTCAATCGGATCACTGCCCACCATTCTGTCATATTCCTCCGGAGAAACAAGCTCGTCCTTGTTTGAGGAAATGGTGTTTAAAATCGTCTTTTCCTTTAACTTCTTGGTGTCGATGTTCATCTCCTTACAGATGTTCTTCATCAGGGTCTTCTGATCGTCTGCGTCATAAATGGAGAACGACTGGTCGTATCCGAGAAGATCGGCATGTCTTCGAAGGATTCTGACACAGGTGGAATGAAACGTAGCCACCCAGATGCTGTCCGCACCGAATCCGACGAGACGGTCCACCCTCTCTCTCATTTCGCCGGCCGCCTTGTTGGTGAAGGTGATGGCAAGAATGTTCCAGGGGCTTACATTCTGCTCCAAAAGATTGGCGATACGGTAGGTGATGGTTCTTGTCTTTCCGCTGCCTGCGCCCGCAAGAATCAGAACGGGGCCCTCCAGGGTCTCGGCTGCTTTTTTCTGTTCGGGATTTAAGTATTTCTCTAAATGCATGTATTACTTTCTTTCTGTTACTCTTCTTTCAGAGGATCCACTTCAAGATCGAAGGCATATACCTCATCGATGACATTGTTCTTTACCATGTTTCTCATGGCTTCATAATGCGGGCCGGAGCGCCAGCCCTGATCCACGGAACCGCTTCCGCTTGTGACAATCGTGGTCTCCGGATAGATTTCACGAAGTTCCTGCAGTTCCTCTCTCGGAATACGGGTACCGTAAATCCAGAGTTTCTGCAGGTTCGGAAGATCCTTGATGGCTTCCGTGCTCTCTACGGGGTTGTAGCAGAAGTTTAAATCCTCAAGTTCCTTTAAATTCTTAAGTACGGAGATATCCTTTACGTCGTTTGCAAAGAATTCCAGATACCGGATATGCGGGCAGTATTTCAGGGCGGAGATGTCTTTTAAACGTCTGCTGCTGCCGTCGGACGGATAATTCTCCACAAGAATCAAAACGCGCAGATTCGGCATGTACTCGAGGAAACTTAAGTCGGATACGCAGTTGTGACCGATATCAAGTGCCACCATGTCGGTGCAGTATTTAAAATATTTGACATCATCGTTATACAGTCTGCGGTTGTCGTTTAATCCGATCAGCGTGGAGAACCCGACGGAGTCCGTCGGAATGGTCCAGTAACGGGTCTTGATGTTCCAGATAATCCGAACGTCGGGATGCGCATCCTGAAGCGCCGCATAGCCGTCATTGTCGAGGCCGCAGTTTTTCATCGTAAGCTTCTCCAGCTTGGTCATGGATGCAAAGAACTCTTCCATATCGAGTTCGCTTACGTCAATATCGGAGATATCCACATCTTTGGCATCGGACATCACCTCGAACTCTTCCCCCAGTCTTACGGGCACCGGTTCGGGTTCGGGTTCCGGCTCCGGAATGCTGCTTTCTTCCTCCGTCATGCTCGCGATTTCCGAAACGGTTTCGGTGGGAATTTCACTGACTGCCGCTTCCGATGTCTTGTTAAGGCCGTTGCAGCCGGTCATACAAAGCAGTATGGCAAGACCAAAGAGGAACACCCTTTTCTTCGTTTTCATTTCTGTTTTCTCCTGCTGATAAATAAAATTTCTCAAACGCAAAATATTACTGCACCCGTCAGTTACCGAATGCAGTAATATGCATAAATCCTTATCGAATAAAATTACAGAGCGTATGCGGCTTCGGGATCCACCAGTTCGAGGCCTGCATTCTTTACGGCTTCCGTCGCTTTCTCAATGTCGGAAACCTTAAGAATCATGGAACCGAATTCCTTGCTGGAGCTTAAGGTATACATATACTCCACGTTGATTCCGGCTGCTGCCAGAACCTTGGCCAACTGTCCGACGGTACCGGGAACCTGAGCCAGACGGACCGCCAGAACATCCGTAAGACGTGCGGAAAATCCCGCTTCTTTTAAGAGGGACTTTGCTTTGTCCGGTTCGGATACAACCATTCTGAGCACACCGTACTCGCTGGTATCGGCAAGTGCCAGGCACGCAATGTTAATGTCGTTCTTTGAAAGAATTTCGGTTACGCTTTCAAGTCTTCCTTCTCTGTTTTCCAAAAAAACCGTTAACTGTTTCATGTACATACCCAATACCCCCCTTTATTCGTCCAATACTCTCTTGTCAATTACGTGAACGGATTTGCCCGCAAAACGTTCCAGGGATTTCGGCTCAACCAGTTTTACCTTTACCGCAATTAACAGAGCGCTCTGCAGTGCAGCGGAAATCTTCTTCGTTAAGTTTTCCATTTCCTTTACTTCATCGGAGAAGAATTCTTCTTCCACTTCCACCTGTACTTCCAGTGTATCAAGGTTATTGACACGATCCACAATCATCATGTAATGAGGCGTGGTTCCCGCGATTTCAAGAAGTGCCGTTTCAACCTGTGAAGGGAATACGTTTACGCCGCGGATGATCAGCATATCATCGCTTCTTCCCTTGAATCTGGAGATTCTCGGAGTGGTACGTCCGCATTCGCAGGGTGAATGATCGATGCTGGTCAGGTCCTTGGTACGATAACGAAGAAGCGGCAAACCTTCCTTGGTAAGAGTGGTAAATACCAGTTCTCCGACTTCCCCGTCGGGAAGCGGCTTAAGTGTTTCTCTGTCGACGATTTCCGCAAAGAAATGGTCTTCCTGAATGTGAAGTCCTTTATGGAATTCACAGTCGCAGGCAACACCCGGTCCGCAGACTTCGGACAGACCGTAAATATCATGTGCGTGAATTCCCATTTTCTCTTCAATCTGCAGTCGCATCTTCTCGGTCCAGGGTTCCGCACCGCAGATGGCGGTCTTTAAGAAAAGTCTGTCCTTTGCACCCATTTCTTCGATGACTTCCGCAATGTGAAGCAGATAGGAAGGGGTACATGCGATGGCAGTCGCCTTAAAATCTTCCATCATCGTTACCAGTCTCTTGGTATTACCGGTTGACATGGGAACCGTGGTACATCCCAGATTCTCCGCACCGTAATGAAG
>DLBG01000151.1 GCA_002494135.1 Lachnospiraceae bacterium UBA7027 | reverse complement strand
TTGTGGGATATCTCGGACTGGCGGTTTTTGTCATTACGTTATTTGTGATGGTAGTGACGGGCAGAACCACTCTTCCGGTATGGGCATGCATTTTTAATACGCTGCCGTTAATGCTTTTGCTGTCGGTTACCAAATTGCCGGCAAAAGGGAATATTGCAGGAGCAATTATGTATTTGGGATTATTTGTTTTACTTTAAGAGTTAACTCTCCGTAGTGCCGTTTGGAGCATTACGGGGATTTGTTGGACATTTGTTGGACTTAAAATGATAAACTGTCTCTGTTACGATCAGGACGAAAAACAGCAGGGAAACGGCTACTAGAGAGTATTCTGATTGCCGGAGAGTATCGGGATCATTTCAGATATGCATTTTTAAACAGAAACGAACAGACTTTGGGATAAATTGGGGCTAAAAAATAAAGGAGGGTTACGTATGCTGGAGAATGTTCAATTTTTGATCAGGCCGGAAAAAGAGGAAGAGAAGGCTCTTTTAAAAGCCGAACAGGAAAAGCTCGGTGCACTGCAGATGAAAATCAAGGAGCACAAATTACCGATTGTCGTATTATTCGAAGGATGGGGCAGTTCCGGAAAAGGAACACTGATCGGTGAAGTCATTCACAACATTGATCCGAGATTTTTCAAGGTGGCAACCTTAAAAATGCCGACAGAGGAAGAACGCAGATATCCTTTTTTATACCGGTATTTTGAAACCATTCCGGAGGCGGGGAAATTCCGTTTTCTGGATTCGGGTTGGATGGATGAGGTTACGAAGGGTGTTCTTCAGAAAGAACTTGATGAGAAAACCTACAAAAGCAGGGTGGAAAGCATCCGGCGTTTTGAACGTTCTCTTACCGATAACGGATACCTTGTGCTGAAATTTTTCATGCATATTTCCGAAAAAGAGCAGAAAAAGCGTCTGGACGAATTGGAAGACAGCAAGGATACCGAATGGCGCGTATCCAAATACGACCGTTGGCAGAACAAGCACTATGACGAGTGCGCGGAAGTGTTTGAGAAGTATTTCGATGATACGTATTTCCCCGCGGCACCGTGGTATATCATTGACGCAAAGTCCAAAAAGTGGGCGGAACTTCAGATTCTGCAGATTATGAATCAGTCCATTGAAACCGCATTGCAGAATTCCACGCTGTCGGTACCGATTCCGCAGAATACCTTCCCGCTTGCTCCGAGTGAAAAATTAAGCGACATTCCGTTGGAAGGCAAAGAACTGACGGATGAAGAATACCGGGAGAAACTCGAATCCCTGCAAAAAGAGCTTAAGGAACTCCATAACCGCCTGTATCGCAAGAAAATCCCCGTAATCATCGCCTATGAAGGCTGGGATGCCGCCGGCAAGGGCGGAAACATCAAGCGTATTACGGAGAGTCTGGACCCGCGTGGATTCGAAGTACATCCGATTGCAAGTCCCGAACCGCATGAGAAAGCAAGACATTTCTTATGGAGATTCTGGACAAAGATGCCGAGAACCGGTCATATTGCGATTTTTGACCGAACCTGGTACGGAAGAGTCATGGTGGAAAGACTCGAAGGTTTCTGCTCCGAGAACGACTGGAAGAGAGCTTATAACGAAATCAATGAGTTTGAAAAGGAATTAAGCGACTGGGGCGCCATCATTATTAAATTCTGGGTACAGATTGACAAGGATACCCAGCTGGCTCGTTTTACGGATCGGCAGAATACGCCCGAGAAGCAGTGGAAGATTACGGACGAAGACTGGAGAAACCGTGAAAAATGGGATCTTTACGAAGATGCCGTCAATGAGATGATTGCAAAGACAAGTACGGTGTATGCTCCCTGGCACGTGCTGGAAAGCGTGGATAAGAAATATGCGCGAATCAAGGCACTGTCCATCGTGGTGGAAGAACTCAAAAAGCGCCTGTAAAGGGTTTACGAAAGCTGGAATACAAAAAACGGAGACCGGACGGGTCTCCGTTTTTCATAATCCAATTCATGATTCGCCCGGGAAATTACCGGTTTTGATTATTCAGGGCCATACTCCATAAATCCATCATACAGTTGTTTGGCCCGGCGTTTCTTACATTGGCAGGGCCTCCCGGTGAGAATTCTCCGGTTCCGTTTATCATGTCGGGAAAACTCATGACGCCGGTCCGGGTGGAAACGGCCATCAAACCAAGCATCGGAAGCATGGATGCGTTCGCACCCATACCCGCACAGGCACCGATGGTCCATCCGCCCGAAGACAGCAGATTGCGGGAAGACTGTGCACAGTAATTCAAATAATTAATCCATAATTCATCGTTCCGTTCCATAGGCACCTCCTTGGTCTTATTCTGTAAATATTATAACACATTTTTTCTTTTAAAGTTCATTTTAGGTTTGGCAGATACAATGAGACCGGATGAAACAAAAAAGGGACCGAAAAGGCTACCGAAAAAGAAAAACAAAAAAGAAAAAAACGGACGGAGGTACACATATGATACACAGAGAATATTTCAAAAAGGGTCTTACAGTGATGGGAATGCTTGCTTTGGTTCTCGGCATTTCGGTTTGCACCGGTTGTAATAATCAGAGCATAAAAGAAACAATCGCCACCATCACGGCGGAGGAAGCAAAAAGCGGAGTTGTGTCCGAAGAAGGCAGTACCGTGATCGAATTAAACACGGACAGTGCGCAGGTGTCGGGAGACGGTGTTCAAACGGACGGTAATACCGTAACCGTTAAGGCGGACGGCACCTATATTCTTCGAGGCAGTTTAAACGGCTGCGTCATCGTGGAAGCTGCAGAAGATGCCGAGGTGAATCTGGTTCTGGACGGCGCGGAAATCACAAACGAAGGAGATGCCGCCATTTACGTTAAGTCTGCCGATCGTGTGACAATTACCTTAGCAGCGGGAAGCAGCAACATTCTTGCCTCCGCCGGAGATTTCACGGATCCGGAAGGTAAAATCAACGGCACGGTTTATTCCAAAGAGGACTTAACCGTAAACGGAAGCGGAAGTCTTACGGTAACATCCGAAAAAGGACACGGGATTGTTTCCAAAGACGATCTGATTATAGAGGACGGCAGCATTACCGTGGATGCTGCTAAGGACGGCCTTCACGCGAAGGAAACGCTTACGGTCGAAGGCGGAAGTATAAACATAAAAGCCGCGGAGGGACTGGAGTCTACCGGAGTGGTGATTAACGACGGAGAAGTTACGATTGAAGCATCCGATGACGGAATCAATGCTTCACAGAAGGATGAAAATGCCGGCACACCTTATGTGGAAATTAACGGCGGCACTGTTACAATCACCATGGCTTCGGGAGATACCGACGGAATTGATGCCAACGGAAACATTTATATCAACGGCGGTACCGTTAATATTACGGCCCGGTCTCCTTTCGATTATGACAAAGAGGCGGTGCATAACGGCGGAACCATCATCGTAAACGGGGAAGAAATCGATGAGATTACCAACCAGTTCGGCGGAGAAGGAGGCGGTTTTAAAGGCGGATTCGAACAGGGAGGACGTAACGGGGAAAATGCTCCCGAAGGATTCGAACCGGGTAACCTGCCGGAAGGATTCGAACCGGGCAATATGCCGGAAGGGTTTGAAAAAGGAGACAGGCCGGAAAGACCGGACGGAGGAAATCGCCCGGAAGGCGGAGGAAAGCGCGAGAACCGGGGCGGTGAGACCGACGACACAATCTGAGCGGACAGTTGAAAAAAACAATCATTTATGGGAAAATAGTATCCGGGATTTTATACCCCGGATATTATTGTTTACCCCTTTGCAGAGGAGGACAATATGAAACTTTTACTGGCGGAAGACGAAGTGGAATTAAACCAGGCTCTGGCCGCGGTTTTAAAACATAACAATTATTCCGTGGACTGCGTTTATGACGGTGAGGAAGCGCTGGATTATCTGGAAATGTCCGAGTATGACGGCGTGATTCTGGATATTATGATGCCGAAAAAAAACGGCCTTGAGGTCCTTCGAACCATTCGGGCAAAGAAGAACCGGGTACCGGTCCTTTTACTTACAGCAAAGTCCGAAATCGATGACAAGGTTGCGGGGCTGGATGCGGGAGCGGACGATTATCTGGCAAAGCCGTTTGTCATGAAAGAACTTCTGGCAAGAATACGTGCCATTACCAGACGTCAGAGCAGTTTGACCGACAACATTCTGACTTTTGAAAATATAAGCCTTGACCGTTCCGTTTTCGAGATGAGCGTGGGAGAGGAAAAGATTCGTCTTGCAAACAAGGATTTCCAGATGATGGAAATGCTTATGGCCAATCCGGGCCAGGTGATTTCCACGGACCGTTTTATGGAAAAAATCTGGGGCTATGATTCCGATACGGAAATCAATGTGGTCTGGGTCTATATCTCGAACTTAAGAAAAAAACTGGCTTCCCTCGGCGCCGGCGCGGAGATCAAAGCCGTACGCAATCAGGGTTACTCACTGATCAAAACGGAAAAGGGAAGTAAGGAATGATAAAAAAACTCAGAAGACAATTCATACTGGTTGCTATGCTGTCGACCTTTGCGGTGCTGGCAGTCATTGTCGGAGCGCTGAATATCGCAAACTATGTTTCGATGAATTCGGGCGCGGATGCTCTTTTGGATATTCTTGCGGAGAACGGCGGACAGTTTCCGGATGTCTTTATGGGACGCCGGGTGAATTTCGATGAGCCGGACCGTATGACACCGGATAAAAGAGAAGGGGAAGGACAGCCTCCCGAGCTGCCGGATGAAAACGGCAGGTTCCGCTCGGACGGGGACAGAAAACTGTTCGGTGACCGCCGCCAGAACTTCTCCAACGAGACTCCTTACGAAACCAGGTTTTTCAGCGTGGAATATTCCGAAACGGCAGAAGAGCAGTATTTGTTATACCTCGGCCGGATTGCATCCGTTTCCGGGGAGGATGCGAAAGCATATGCGCAAAGTGTCATCCGGACCTTTCAGCGGATCGGAAGGACGAAAGGAAACTACGGAAACTACCGTTACCGGGTTCAGAGCGTTGAAAACGACGGAACACTTGCGGTATTTCTGGATCTTTCCAGGGAAAAAAAGAACTTTTACAAAGTGCTCCGATACAGCCTGATTCTTTCGGGAATCGGTCTTTTGGCGGTTTTTGTTCTGGTATGTATTTTTTCAAAGAAGGTTTTCAGACCTGTTGAGGAAAGTGACCGTAAACAGAAGCGTTTTATCACCGATGCCAGCCATGAACTCAAAACACCCCTCACCATTATTTCCGCCAATGTGGAAGTCATGGAAATGGAGTCCGAGGAAAGCGAGTGGAGCAGAAGCATCAAAAAACAGGTGAAGCGCATGACCGGTCTTGTGGAGCAGATGGTAACACTTTCGAGGCTCGATGAAAGCGGCGAGCTTGAAATGACGGATTTTTCCTTAAGCGACGCGGTCAGGGAAACGGCGGAAGCGTATCTGCCCGTGGCGGAGCGCAACAATCAGGAATTTGTTACGGATGTGAAAGAAAGCATCGGTTATCACGGTGATGAGAAAAAGATCCGCCAGATGGTCGGTCTTTTAATCGAAAACGCCACGAAATACGCGGCAGTGCCGGAAGACGGAGAAAAGGGAATCATTAAAATCGGTCTTGGACGAAAAGGAAAGAAAAACCGGATTACGGTCTGGAATACAACGGAAACAATGGAGGCGGGAAACAAAGATCAGCTCTTTGAGAGATTTTATCGTCCCGATGAATCGAGAAACTCGAAAAAGGGAGGTTCCGGAATCGGGTTATCCATTGTAAAATCGATAGCCGAGGCTCATAAGGGGAAAGTGAGCGCAGTAAGTTCGGACGGAAAGTCCATTCAGTTTGAAGTGATTTTATAATCACAGGTGTAAAAGTGGTTCGCAAACTGGGAAAGGTGCGAAGGAAGGGAACAAATGGCCAGAAGAAAAAAGGCGGATGCCAATCTCCGGAAGTTTAAGAAGGGTAATATATGGATTACCCTGGTTTGCTTTATTATTGCAACTTTTTTGACAATCGTTTTTGTTTCATTGTTTATCAGTGCTTTTCTTTCTTACGTCGCGGATTCCAAGATGACGGGAGAATACAATGCAGTCGCGCAGATGGCAAATACGTATGAAAAAGCCCAAAAAGCGGGATTGGACGAGCCGGGGCTTTTGGTGGAAAACGAGTACCGGGATTTCTTTGTGAAAGATGCGAACGGTAACATTGTGTATCAGCAGGGAGAGAATACCTGCAGTGACAAAAACGGCCGGCTGAGTCTGTCCGATTTCTCCAGAGGGGTCCGGGTTTATCTCGACAAGGAGTCGGATTCTTTTGTATTTGAAAAAGGAGACGAGGAAGGAGAACTTGAAATCGATCCCGAAAAATTGCTCAAATGGATGCTTGAAAAAAACGCCAGCTATACCAAACAGGCCGGGCAGAAAGAGAATACGAACGAGGTTGCTCTGGCATTGCCGTTCTGGTTCTGTGTGGAAATTAATGACGGGCAGGAACAGTTCTTTGCAAAGGCATATTTCAAAGCCAATATCCGCGACAGTATCTTCATGATTCTGTTTGCACTGGCAATCGGATTCCAGCTGTTTACCGTCTTTGTTCTCGTTCTGGTAAACTTTATTACAACCACAACCAGCCAGAGAAAGATGACACACATCTTCTTTCTGGATCCTGTTACAAAAGACCATAACTGGATGCATTTTCTGGTGCGCGGAGAGTTTTTCCTGCGTCACGGAAAAAGCCGGAAGTCCAATTATGCAATACTGGATCTGGTATTTGTCAAATACCGGAATTTCTGTGTCTGCCATTCGGTGGAGGAAGGCGAGGAACTCTTAAGGAAGGTAAACAAGCTTGTAAGCGGAAAACTGAACAAAAAAGAAATCTGCGCACATTATGCGTCCGCAAATTTTGCACTGCTGAAGCAGTATACGACCAAAGAGGAACTGGATGCCTGGATAGCAAAACTGATTGAGGACCTTGAGTCCATGGACCCGACACACCGTTTTGCCTTTCATGTCGGTGCGGAACTTTTGCCGGTTACCGTCAATGAAAAGGGCAAGATTGAACGAAGAAATAATCTCAATCTTGAGAAGGTTTATAACGATGCCTGTACGGCAAGATCGACGCTGGAAGAAAGCGATGACTCCGGATATGCTTTCTTTGACGAGAATCTTGTGGAGGAACAGAGATGGATTGATACCGTTCATGCGGAACAGCAGTCTGCACTGGATAATAATGAGTATATCATTTACTATCAGCCCAAATATGATCCGAGAACAAGAGAATTAAAGGGTGCGGAGGCACTGATTCGCTGGAATTCCCCGAAACACGGGATGAAGGCTCCGAATACCATTATTCCGATTTTCGAAAAGAACGGGTTCATCGTTAATATCGATCATTACATGATCTCACACGTGGCAAGGGACCAGAAGAAATGGCTGGATGCCGGATACCGTTGCGTGCCGGTTTCCGTAAACGTATCCCGTGCGCACTTTATCGAAAATGACCTGGCCGAGCAGATCCGCGATATGGTGGATGAAGCCGGCTGTCCTCATGATCTGCTGGAACTTGAGATTACCGAGAGTGCATTCTTTGATGATAAGAAGGCATTGGTTACCACCATCCGGAAATTGCAGGAGTATGGGTTCATGGTTTCCATGGATGATTTCGGATCCGGTTATTCTTCTTTAAATTCCTTAAAGGATATGCCGCTTAATATTCTGAAACTCGATGCGGGATTTTTCAGCGGGGATCTCGACAACGAAAGGGGAGAGATTGTTGTTTCCGAGGCGATTCGCCTGGCGAAGAGTCTGCACATGGAAACGGTTGCCGAAGGTGTTGAATTAAAAGAGCAGGTGGATTTCCTGGCACGTCAGGGCTGCGATATGATTCAGGGCTTCTATTTTGCAAGACCGATGCCGCCTGAAGATTACGAAAAGAAGATGGCAAACGGTGTTGCGACGCAGGAAGATGTTGAGGAATCTGCGGCAGCAGGAGCGGCGCAGGCACCCGTTGCCGAAACACCTGCCGCCGAGGCAGCAGAAGTACCTGCGGAGGCAGCGGAATGAACACGAAAAAAACCTTAAAAATCGTATTTGCCGTCCTCGCGGTTTTGATTCTGGCGCTTATTGTGTTTTTGGGCATGAAAATCTTCTCAAAGCTGCGCCTGCCGGTAAACATATTACATGTGGCCGAAAATACCCTTACGGTGAGCGGGTTATCCGAAGAATATAAAATATTTCTGATAGCCGATTCACATATCAGTCTTGTGGATGACCGGGATCCGGACGTTAAGAGTAAGGCACTGAGCCGTCAGGCTTCTTTTACGACAAACGGGATACCGGGTCATCAGTATTTTAAACAGCTTTTAAAGAGAGCGGAGAAAGACGAGTCGGACATCATTATTCTCGGCGGGGATATCATCGATTCCGCCATGTATGCTTCCGTAGACTATGTTTACGAGCAGACGTCATCGCTTAAGACACCGTTTCTTTATCTGACCGGAAATCATGATTTCGAATACGGAAACGAGTATTTCTCCGAGACGGCATACACGCAGTACAAGAGCCGCCTTTTTGAAATTCACGGAATCAATAATTATCGCATTGCGGAGTATGACGATTTAGTGGTTTTCTCCGCAGACGATGAAAACAACCAGATTTCCGAAGAAGCGCTTAAGGCCTATAAAGAGGTCGCTAAGAAAGGGAAACCCATGGTGGTATGCCTACATGTGCCCTTAGAACCCAAAGAAGCGGGCAGCGAATTCGTTCAGGCCTGCAAGGATATCTGGGGAGCTTCCGATGACGGTCATTCCAGAGTTTCCATCGGACCGGAAGGCTGTTACATGAATGAAACCACTCAGGAATTCCGGAATCTGGTACTTGCAAAAGACAGTCCCGTGGTACTTGTTCTGGCAGGGCATATTCATTTTTACCGCAACGATGCCCTGACCGCAAATACGCGCCAGATTGTGACGGGAGCAGCCTATGAGGGCAATGCGGTCGAGGTGACTTTGAGACCGCCTCAAAGATAGAAAAAAACGACAATTATCGTTGTCTAAGAAAACAAAAAAGATTACAATAATAGTGCGCGTTTTTGTGCATGGCAGCTTTTGCCGTTTTATGCAGAAAGGAGGACGGACTCTTGGAAGAAGAACTCAATGAGCAGATTTTGGATGACCAGACTTCAAAAGACCAGGATTATGAAGAAGAACTTGTAGCCATACTCCGAAGTCCCCTTTCCGCGGAGGAATTAAGCGACCAGCTGCATGACTATCATGAAAAAGATATTGCGGATGCCTTAGAGTCGTTAACGACCGAGGAACGCCAGAAAATATACCCGCTTTTAGGCGCCGAGTACGTTTCGGAGATTTTTGCCTATGTGGATGATCCGGACAAGTACTTTGCAGAACTCAATATTGAGAGTGCGGCCAAGATCCTTTCCAACATGGACTCCGACGATGCGGTCGACGTTTTGGAAGAACTCGATGATGACGTTCAAAAGCAGATTGTGGACTTGCTGGACGAAGATGCCAGCCGTGACGTACAGCTGATTCTGTCCTATGAGGACGATGAAATCGGCAGTATCATGACCACGAATTTTATTCAGATTCATTATAATTTAACGGTTCGCCAGGCCATGCGTGAACTGGTCAGACAGGCCGGTGAGAATGATAATATTTCCATTCTGTATGCCGTGGATGATGAGAATCATTTCTACGGCGCGATGGACTTAAAGGATCTGATTATCGCCCGCGAGGGAACGAAGCTGGAGGATTTGATTTCCACATCCTTCCCTACGGTAGGAGACCATGATAAAATCAGCGACAGCCTGGAACGAATCAAGGACTACGCAGAGGATTCCATTCCTGTCGTATCGGATGAAGGAACCATCCTCGGAGTCATCACCTCCCAGGACATCGTCGAAGTAGTTGATGACGAGATGGGTGATGATTACGCAAAGCTGGCAGGTTTGACCGCAGAGGAAGATCTGCACGAAACAACTTTTCAGAGTATGAAAAAAAGACTCCCCTGGCTGATTGCGCTTTTGGTGCTGGGTATTATTGTATCGAGCGTTGTGGGTGTCTTTGAGGCGGTAGTGGCCGTTCTTCCCATCGTTATGTGCTTCCAGTCCCTGATTCTGGACATGGCGGGCAACGTGGGAACACAGTCGTTAGCTGTTACGATTCGTGTTTTAATGGACGAAGAACTGACTGCCGGACAGAAAATCGGTCTGGTCTGGAAAGAAATGCGGGTCGGATTGTGTAACGGTTTATTCTTAGGCTCGGTGACATTCCTGTTTGTGGGCCTTTACATTTTAATCTTTAAGAAACTGCCGGCGGACAATGCATTTCTGATCTCCGGCTGTGTGGGACTGGCGCTGCTTGCTTCCATGGTGGTATCCAGTTTGGTGGGAACATTAATTCCCATGTTTTTCCACAGAATCAAGGTGGACCCGGCCGTTGCTTCCGGTCCGCTGATTACCACGGTAAACGACCTTGTAGCGGTAGTAACCTATTACGGATTGGCATGGATTCTGCTGCTTGGGGTATTTAAACTGGTACCGATGTAGCTTATTCGGGTATCATACACATAATAAACAACAAATCAGGAGGGTAAAAAATGGGTGAGATCAGACGCCCGGACGATATGGTCCGGATTACAACACCGGAACTTGCGGATGCGTTTATCGCTGAGCAGATTAAGCTTGTGCAGGAACAGGTTGGAGACAAGAAGGTGCTCCTTGCACTTTCCGGCGGAGTGGATTCTTCCGTAGTGGCTGCGCTTTTAATTAAGGCTATCGGAGATCAGCTGACCTGTGTACATGTTAACCACGGACTTCT
>DLBG01000080.1 GCA_002494135.1 Lachnospiraceae bacterium UBA7027 | reverse complement strand
CTGCTTTTTCATATTATTTTTAGCGATAAAAAAATATCTGTACATTGGCTGTTACCATCCCATATTCTGTAAAAAGTTTTTCAGCTTATAATGTCTTTCTTTCGCTACTTCGATATCCGGATTGCTCTCGTCTTTATAATTTCCCACATAAGGTCCGAGATATACTTCGTCGGAAATCACACCGTCGGCTAAATAGATGACACGGTTTCCGCGTTCTGCTGCCTTGAAGGTATGCGTAACCATGACGATACTCTGCCCCTGGTTGTTTAAATCGGACAGAATATCAAGCACGTTATCCGTATTCTGTGAATTCAACGCTCCTGTGGGTTCATCCGCAAACAGGATTTCGGGGGCATTGATGACACCACGGACAACCGCAACCCTCTGCTGTTGACCACCGGATAACTGCGTTGGGAATTTACGGAAATCGTTTTCCGTCATTTCGACTTTATTTAAAAGCCGTTTTGCCCTTTCCACCAGTTCTTTTCTGTTATCCGCCTTTAAAAGACCGCAAACCAGTATATTATCCAGCGCGCTCATGGAATCGTTTAAGTAATTCTGCTGGAAAACGAATCCTACATGATCTCTTCTGAATCTTGCAAGTTTGTCGTTGTTAAACCGGGAAATTTCAATTTCCACTTCCCCGTTTGCAATGGTTCCTTTATGATTTTCGTCATCGCTTACATGGTATGTGATGGTTCCCAGGCTCGGGCGGTCCATTCCGGAAAGCGCATATAAAAGCGTACTCTTTCCGGAGCCGGAGTTTCCCATGATTACGGTAAAATCGCCCTTGTAGATGGAGAGATTTAAGTTTTTCAAAACATGCTGCTGCACCGATTCATTCGAGAATGTTTTGGATAGATCTTTTGCTCTTAAAATTTCTGTTTTGGCGTCCATTTTAATCCTCACTGTATTTCGTCATTCTGCTTTGATTACTGGGCACTTCTTACATCCATGCCGTCTTTGATTTCCACTTCGTCGTTCCAGACAACCACTTCGCCTTCTTCAAGACCGGAAACCACTTCTATCATATCATCATTTTTAACGCCCGTTTCGACTAATTTTCTGTTTGCCTTTTTATCCTTCAGAACATATACATAGGTTTTGTCGTTTTCTTCGACGCATGCTTCTCTCGGGATCAGCAGAACACCTTCAACGCTTGCCACGCTTACTCTGGCTTTGGTTTCAAAACCCAGAATCAGTTCGTCATCCGGATTGTCCAGCTTGATTTCCACACCTACGCCGGGAGCGGAGCCGTTTCCGTCGATTACCTTTTCGATACGTGTAACCTTGCCGGTATAGTCGTTGTTCTTGATGCGGAAGGTAGCGGTCTGTCCTTCTTCGAGGCTCATGATATCATATTTGTTTACGCTGCATCTTACAATCATGTCATCACTGGATGCCAGAGTTATAAGGTTCATGCCGACTACCACTTCTGCTCCGTCTTCCACGCCGATTGCGGTTACGATGCCGTCATATTCCGCCACGATACCGCTCTTTGCTTCATTTAAAGCCCTGATGGTTTCCTGACTCATCAGCGCGCCGGAATTCTTTAATGCTTCAAGCTGCTTCTTTCCGCCTTCGGTAAGGCGTCCGCTTTCCGCCGCTGCCTTCTGGGTTAACATGACCTGCTTGTATTCCTTAAAATTGGCAAGTTCCATCGTCAGGCGGTTGATGTCTTCCTGAAGAGCCGTCACTTCACCGCTTGCTGTCTGGAGATATGCGTTCTCCTGAATCTGCTTCTGAAGTTTCTTTACTTCCTCCGCCTTATCGGGATCGCCGCTCTTTTCGATGAGTGCCTGCTGGAGAGACGAACCGTTTCCTGCGAGTTCTCCCTGCTTCTTCATCAGTTCGTTTTCCTTTGCGAGTAAAGCTGCTTCGGTATCGGTAATCTGCTGATTGAGAATTCCGAGGTTGTGAACCGCTTCGTTGTATAAAGCCTGGCTTCTTCTTGCAAGTTCGAGGGAATTCTCATACTGTCCTTCACCCGCCTGTGCTTCATATTCCGCAAGACTGATTAAGTAATTGATTCTCTCTTCGTCGAAGGAAACAAGCAAATCTCCCTTTTTAACCGAATCACCGACTTTGACATGAACGTTTGCTACCTTTCCGTTTGCTCCGGCATAAAAGCTGTTCACTTTTTCGGACTGGATGTTTCCGTTCAGTTCAATCACCTGCGCCAGATCCCCGTTTTCTGCCTTAAAGGATTCCACCTTCATGGAAGCATTTGCGTAAATGGATACACCTGCTACAACCGCTGCCGTAAGCACTGCTGTTCCCGCTGCAATGAATGTTGCTCTTTTCCCTGATTTTTTCATGAGACACCTCTTTCTTATGTGAATAAACTTTTCTGTACGTTTTTGATTTCGTCCGGGCTCCTTTTTCATTTTTCCGTTCGCCCTTTGCTGATACTAAAATATCGCAAACGGACACGGAAGTCTTAACCTGTCTCTTGTGCAATCCTTAACTGATTCTTAATTAAGAAATAAAAAAAGCGCCGGGGCAAATGCCCCGGCACCTGATTTTCCTTATGATTTCTTTTTTACCGAATATCCGAATTTTCCCAGATACTCGCCCATTCCGTAATATTCGCCGTGATTGTACGCAAGCAGTTTCGCTTTGGATAAATCGAACTTTCCGTTCTCATCAAGATATATTTCGTCAATGTCTGTGCTGAGCACTTCGGCGATAAACATATCATGGGACCCGAGTTCGAGTACCTGCTTCACCCTGCATTCCAGACTTACCGGACTTTCTTCGATGCCCGGCGCCTTTACATACTTTGACGGCGACTTTGTAAGCTTCAGTTTTCCTTCAAATGCATCCTCGCCGAATCCGAACTTATCCATATCCCTTCCGGATTTTACACCCATGTAGTCAGTTACGAATGCCATATCCTCGGTTGTAAGGTTTAAAACAAATTCCTTTGTTTCGCTGATGTATTCATGCGTCAGCCGGCTTTTCCGAATGGATACGCTTACCATGACAGGGTCGGAACAGACGGTTCCGGTCCAGGCAGCCGTCATCACGTTCGCACGGCCTTCCTTATTCACGGCGCTTACCAGTACCACCGGCACGGGATAGAGCATGTTTGAAGGCTTCCAGTACTGCCTGCCCATTAAGCGCGTCCTTTCGTACGAATCTCCTTCGTTACGAGTGCAATGAATTCATCGAATTTTACGGTCGTGGTTTCCTTCTCACCGTGCAGACGATAGGAAATCTCTCCGGCCTCGGCCTCGTTCTTTCCTGCCACAACGATGTAAGGAACCTTCTGAATCTGTGCTTCTCTCATCTTGTATCCGAACTTCTCGGATCTGTCATCGAGTTCGACACGAACATTTTCTTCAAAGAGTGCATCCACAATCTTCTTTGCATATGCATTCAGTTCTTCGTCATCGTTCTTAATCGGAAGAACCTTAACCTGTACGGGTGCAAGCCAGGTAGGCAGGTTACCCTTGGTTTCTTCAAGAATGTATGCCATGAAGCGGTCGATGGAGCCTAAAATTGCTCTGTGCAGAACAACCGGGCACTTCTTCTCGCCGTTTGCGTCAATATAAGTAAGTTCAAATTTCGCAGGCAGACAGAAATCAAGCTGACAGGTGGAAAGCGTAATCTCCGCACCGATTGCGGGTTTTACGTTTACATCAAGCTTCGGTCCGTAGAATGCGGCCTCACCGATTTCCTCGGTATATTCGATACCGATTTCGTTTAAGGTCTGGCGAAGCGCTTCCTCTGCGTTATTCCACATCTCGTCATCGGGATGGTATTTCTTGGTATCCGCAGGATCACGAAGGGATAATACACAACGATAGTTTGTAATACCGAAGTCCTCGTATGTGGAGAAAATCAAATCACATACGTTCTTTACTTCATCCTTAATCTGTTCCGGCGTTACAAAAATATGGGAGTCGTTCTGGCAGAAATGTCTTCCGCGCTCGATACCCTTTAAGGTTCCGGATGCTTCGAAACGGAAATCATGTGCAATTTCCGCAAGACGAATCGGCAGCTCCTTGTAAGAGTGCGGACGGTTCGCATAAATTCTCATATGATGAGGACAGTTCATGGGGCGGAGTACGAAACTCTCTCCTTCCACTTCCATTGCGGGGAACATGTTCTCTTTGTAGTGATCCCAGTGACCGGA
>DLBG01000036.1 GCA_002494135.1 Lachnospiraceae bacterium UBA7027 | reverse complement strand
ATAAAAATACCCTCCTTACTGGTTTGTCCAGTAAAGAGGGTACATATCAAATTCCTCTTCGGAGTTTTTCATTTACCGTATCTTATTTAAACGAATTCTCTCCGGGATAAGGCAGGGACGCCGGCTGATTATAATTAATATCCTCTACGGGCACGCCGATATACTTAAATACTTCGTATAAGGATTTGCCGAAATGACCGAAAGCTACGGCACCGTGGTGCGGGAAATTCTTTCCGATCAGAACGTGACGATAGAAACGACCCATTTCATGAATTGCGAATACACCGATACCGCCGAAGGACTTGGTGGCAACAGGAAGGACTTCGCCTTCTGCAAGGTAAGCTCGAAGCTGTGTATCTGCCGTGGACTGCAGTCTGAAGAAGGTGATATCTCCGGGTGCGATGTCGCCTTCGAGCGTTCCGTTGGTTACTTCAATCGGGAGGGCTCTGGCCATAATCTTCTGATACTTCATCTCGCAGGAAGCAAGCTTTTTCGAGCAGGTATTTCCGCAGTGGAATCCCATGAAGGTATCGGTAAAGTTATAATCGAATTTGCCTTCGATGGCTTCCCTGAACATATCCTTGGGAACGGAATTGTTGATGTCAAGCAGTGTAACCGCATCTTCGGATACACAGGTTCCGATAAACTCGCTTAAGCATCCGTAAATATCCACTTCGCAGGATACGGGAATTCCGCGGCCGGTTAACCGGCTGTTTACATAGCAGGGAACAAAACCGAACTGTGTCTGGAAAGCGGGCCAGCATTTGCCGGCGATTGCTACATACTCTCTGTAACCTTTGTGTGCTTCCACCCAGTCAAGGAGGGTAAGTTCATACTGTGCAAGTTTTGCAAGTACTTCGGGTTTTTTGTTTCCCGCGCCGAGTTCTGCTTCCATATCCGCAACCACTTCGGGAATACGCGCGTCTCCTGCGTGCTTATTGAAGCTTTCAAACAGATCCAGTTCGGAGTTTTCTTCAATCTCTACACCGATATTGTATAAAGGCTTGATAGGCGCATTGCATGCAAGGAAGTTTAACGGTCTGGGACCGAAGGATATGATTTTTAATTTGGAAAGGCCGACAAGCGCTCTTGCAACGGGAATAAAATCGTTGATCATCTTTGCGCAGTCTTCGGCATCGCCTACGGGATATTCGGGAATGTACGCACCGATGTTTCGAAGCTTCAAATTGTAGCTTGCATTGAGCATACCGCAGTAAGCATCGCCTCTTCCGTCCATTAAATCTGCCTGGCTTTCTTCCGCTGCCGCACAGAACATTTTCGGTCCGTCAAAATGCTTCGCAAGAAGAGTCTCGGAAATCTCGGGGCCGAAGTTTCCGAGATATACGCAAAGTGCGTTACATCCTGCTTTTTTGATATCTTCCAAAGCCTGTACCATGTGGATTTCACTTTCCACAATACAAATCGGGCACTCATAAATATCCGAAGCATCATATTTTGCCTTATATGCTTCCACCAGTGCTTTTCTTCTGTTTACCGACAAAGGCTCGGGAAAACAGTCACGGCTTACCGCTACGATACCGAGTTTGATTTTAGGAATGTTGTTCATAGTTTTGTGCCTCCCAATTTTATAATTTGCTGTTTATTGTTGTTTCCGATGATTGCCTGAACTTTGTTTCGTTTTATCGCTTCCGTGTTTACTTTAGGAAACTCTTAACTTCCTCCGTAATTCCTTCCGCGTCGAGTCCGAATTTGTGAAGAAGTTCGCGAGCGGTTCCGGATTCTCCGAAAACGTCCCGCACCCCGATTCTTTTTAATCCGGCTGCCTGATTCTCGGCTAAAACCTCCGCGACCGCACTTCCGAGTCCTCCGATTACGGAATGTTCTTCCACGGTTACCACTTTTTTCGTCTTCTTCGCGGAAGAGAGGATCAGTTCGGTATCCAGCGGTTTGATGGTATGAATGTTAATTACTTCCGCATCGATTCCTTCCGATAAAAGGTTTTCCGCAGCTGTCAGCGCTTCGCTGACACAGACGCCGGTTGCGATAATCGTAACATCCTTTCCCTCTCTTAATAAAACGCCTTTTCCGATTTCGAATTTGTAATCGGGATTGTCGTTGATTACGGGAACCGCACTTCTTCCGAAACGCATATATACCGGTCCGGCATATTCCGCGGCGGCTTTTACGCAGGCCTTTACTTCGATATCGTCACTGGGGCATAAAACCACCATTCCCGGGATGCTTCTCATCAGTGCGAGATCTTCGTTACACTGGTGCGATGCGCCGTCTTCTCCGACCGTAATTCCTCCGTGGGTCGCCCCGATTTTCACATTCAGATGAGGGTATCCGATGGAATTTCTTACCTGCTCAAATGCACGTTCCGAGGCGAATATCGCAAAGGAAGAACAGAACGGAATCAGTCCGGTGGTTGACATTCCCGCCGCAATTCCCATCATGTTGCATTCTGCAATTCCGCAGTCGATATGTCTTTCGGGAAAAGCTTTCCTAAAAATTCCCGTTTTGGTTGCCGCGGCTAAATCGGCATCGAGAACATATACTTTATCGTTTGTCTTTCCGAGTTCCACCAGGGCATTGCCGTAGCTTTCCCTGGTTGCGATTTTATCCGGCATAAGCGCTACCTGTCCTTTCCAAATCCGCCATGGCGACAGCATACTCTTCATCATTCGGTGCTTTTCCGTGCCAGGCTATCTGGTTCTCCATGAAAGACACTCCCTTGCCCTTTACGGTCTTTGCAACAATCGCCGTGGGTTTACCCTTGGTCTGCCTTGCCGTTTTGAAAGCCTCTTCAATCTGTTTAAAATCGTTTCCGTCGATTTCAATTACATGAAACTGAAATGCCCTGAATTTCTCCGCAATCGGATAGGGCGAGCAGACATCATCAATCCTGCCGTCAATCTGAAGACCGTTGTTATCAATAATGATACAGAGGTTGTCGAGCTTTCTGTGGGCCGCAAACATTGCCGCTTCCCAGATTTGTCCTTCCTCAAGTTCTCCGTCTCCCAAAAGAGCATATACCCGGTAATCCCGATTCCGAAGTTTCGCGGCAAGTGCCATGCCGCAGGCAGCGGAAAAGCCCTGTCCTAAAGACCCTGAAGACATATCCACACCGGGAGTCAGCTGCATGCACGGATGTCCCTGCAGTCTGGAACCGAGTTTTCGAAGTGTCTTTAATTCCTCCACCGGAAAGTATCCGCGGTTTGCAAGTACGGAGTAAAGGCCCGGTGCAACGTGTCCCTTTGAAAGTACGAAACGGTCCCTGTCTTCCTTTTTCGGGTCCGCCGGATCGATGTTCATCTCCTCAAAATACAGATACGTCAGAATATCCGCTGCGGAAAGCGATCCGCCCGGATGACCGGCTTTTGCGGAATGTACGGCCGTCACAATGCCTTTTCGTACCTCATTTGCGGTTTTCTTCAGTTCCAGTTCCTTCATTCCCCTGCTCCTGTCGTTCGGTCTTTTTATCCAAAGATGTTCCGCGTTACTTAGTTATTTCAAATACCGGTTTTAACGCCGGATAAAGACTCTTAAATACCCTGTATCTCTTTTCGTATTCCGAAACAAGCGCCGGATCCGGTTTCTCGGTATCCGTTACTTTTACGATTGCCGAAGCCGCATCTTCCACGGACGCGTATTCTCCGCATCCGACCATCGCAAGAATCGCGGCACCAAGGCCCGGTCCTTCCTCGGAAGCGATTCGTTCCACTTCCAGATTCATGACATTGGTAATGATTTTCCGCCAAAGGGGACTCTTTGCGCCGCCTCCGCAGATTCGGGTCTTTGAAAGAGGGATTCCGAGACTCTTTGCGATTTCCACCGAGTCACGAAGACCGAAGGCCACGCCTTCCAAAACCGCAAGCGTCATTTCCTCTCTTTTTGTATCCATCGAAAGCCCGAGAAATGCTCCCCTGGCATCGGGATCGTTATGCGGAGAACGTTCTCCCATCAGGTACGGCAGAAAATAAATCCGGTTCCTGCCAAGGTTTTCAATCGCCGCCTGCTCATTTTCATAGTCCTTCGTCCGGAGGATTTCGTCCATCCACCACTTGTTGCAGGACGCTGCCGAAAGCATACATCCCATAAGATGGTAACCGCCGTCCGCATGGTCAAAAGAATGAAGTGCATTGTTCTCATCCACCCGGAATTCTTTTGAGGAAATAAAAACCGTGCCGGATGTACCGAGTGATATGTTTAAGCCACCGTCTCCGACGGTTCCGGTTCCGATGGCAGCCGCCGCATTATCCCCGGCGCCGGCGCAAACCGCAAGATGATCGGAGAATCCGAATTCGTTTGCGATTTCCGGCTTTACCGTACCCGTTATTTCATAACTTTCATAAAGGCGCGGCAGTACGGATAAATCGATTCCGCAGATTTCGCACATCTTTTCGGACCATTTTCTGTTCTTTACATCCAGTAAAAGCATTCCCGATGCATCCGAATAGTCCGTTGAAAAGACTCCGGTAAGTATATATGCGATGTAATCTTTCGGGAGCATGATTTTACGGACTTTCGCAAAATTCTCAGGCTCGTTTTCCCGCATCCAGAGAATCTTCGGCGCCGTAAACCCGGCAAAAGCGATATTTGCCGTTTCCGCTGAAAGAACATCCTTTCCGACGACGTTATTTAAATAATCGGTCTCTTTCTGCGTTCTTCCGTCATTCCAGAGAATGGCCGGCCGGATTACATTGTCATTTTCATCCAGAACAACCAGACCGTGCATCTGTCCGGCAATCCCGATTCCGGCAACCAAAGATGCATCATGGTCTTTCAAAAGTTCCCGAAGGCCGGCAAAAACCGCCTCCTTCCAGTCCTCCGGGTTTTGTTCCGACCAGCCCGGATGCGGGAAGTTAAGCGGGTACTCTTTTGTTACCGCCTTTATAATTGTTCCGTCCTTTTTTGTCATAAGGAGCTTAACGGCCGAAGTTCCCAGGTCAACTCCGATATAATACATAGGCTTTCCTCTGTTCGTTACTGTTTCTGACCGTAATACGCATTTGCTCCGTGTTTACGGAAATAATGTTTGTCCTGAAGTTCCTGTGGAGCGGTTGATACATTACCGTTAATCTGTTCGGTAAAGAGTGCCATCTTCGCAACTTCTTCCAAAACAACGGCATTGTGTACCGCAGTCGCGGCATCCCTGCCCCAGGCAAAGGGACCGTGGTTTTTACAAAGCACTGCCGGAACGGCGTCGCAGTCCTTATTCATCCGCACGAATTCTCCGACAATCAGCTTTCCCGTATTTAATTCATATGCTTCGTTAATTTCTTCTTCGGTAAGGCATCTGACACAGGGAATATTTCCGTAAAAATAATCCGCATGGGTGGTTCCGTAACAGGGAATATCCCTGCCCGCCTGTGCAAAACTCGTTGCATAGGTGGAATGGGTATGCACTACGCCGCCGATGGACGAAAAGCCTTTGTATAACTCCAGATGGGTGGGCGTATCGGAGGAGGGATTTAATCTTCCTTCCACAACGTTTCCGTTTAAGTCGACAACCACCATATCTTCCGGCTTCATCACATCGTAATCGACACCGCTCGGTTTGATGACAAACAGTCCCGATTCTCTGTCGATTGCACTGACGTTACCCCAGGTAAATGTAACCAGTCCGTACTTCGGCAGAAGCATGTTCGCTTCGTAAACTTTCTGTTTCAGTTCTTCTAACATTTCCGTCTCCTTATCATCGAAAGAGTATTATGATTCATTATAATACATCCGCAGCCGAGCGTTCTACGGCAAGTCCTTTTTTGTATCTTTCGATGTATTCGTCAAAGCCTTTCACATCTTCTGCGTCCGGCTCGCATTTTTCACATTTGGCATCCTTGAAAATAACATCGGACAAATATTCGCTTAATCCCATACTGCCCTTTTTATCCATGTATGCCGCAAGCAGAGCAATGCCCCAGGCACCGCCTTCGGAGGCCGTTTCCATGACGGATACGGGCGCATTGATGGCAGCAGCCGCAACCCTGGTTCCGACACCCTTTGTCTTAAAATATCCGCCGTGACCGTACATCTTTTCAACCCGGACTCCTTCTTCCTTTAACATTAAGTCCAGACCGATCTTCAGGGTTGCCATGGCGGAATACAGATTCGATCGCATCAGATTCGCAAGCGTAAAATTATCGTTTGCGGTTCTTGCCAGTACAAGTGCACCCTTTTCGAATCCGGTTACGGGTTCTCCGGAAAGGTAGTTATACAAAAGCACGCCGCCGCAGTTCGGTTCGCCGCTGATGGATACCGAATAAAGCTTTGTAAATAAATCGTTCATATCCGGATTGATTCCGTACAGATCGCAGAATTCTTTGAAAATCTTTACCCAGTTGTTAATCTCGGAAGTGCAGTTATTGCAGTGTACCATGCCGACAAGTGCGCCGTCGGGCGTGGTCACGAGATCGATTTCGGGATACACTTTGGAAAGTTCCTTTTCGAGAACCACCATGGCAAATACGCTGGTGCCCGCGGAAATATTACCGGTTCTTTCCTTTACGGAATTGGTTGCAACCATACCGGTGCCCGCATCTCCTTCGGGCGGACAGAGAGGAATGCCCTCTTCCAGAACACCGCTTTCATCCAGAAGTGCAGCGCCTTCTTTCGTTAACACACCTGCTGCCTCTCCTGCCGAAAGCACTTCGGGAAGAAGATCGGCAAGATTCTTTGAAAGAGCCGTTTCCTTTGCCAGGGCATCGAATTTCTCCATCATGGTCCGATCATAGGTTTTGGTTGAAGGATCAATCGGAAACATGCCGGATGCATCGCCCACTCCGAGCACCTTTCGCCCGGTCAGTTTCCAGTGAACAAAACCGGCAAGCGTCGTAAAGAAATCAATGTCTTTTACATGCTCTTCTTTGTTTAACATCGCCTGATACAGATGGGAAATACTCCATCTCTGGGGGATGTTGTATTGAAATTCCTTCGTCAGTTTTTCCGCCGCCTCACCGGTAATGGTATTTCTCCAGGTTCGGAACGGAACCAGCAGATGATTCTGTGCGTCGAAAGCAAGATAGCCGTGCATCATTGCCGAAATTCCTATGCCGGCAAATCTTTTTACACGAATGCCGTATTGATTCTCTATATTCTTTGCGGTATCCGCATAGCAGGCTTTCAGACCGTTAAAAATCTCTTTTTCGGAGTATGTCCAGATGCCGTCCTTCAAACTGTTTTCCCAGCCGAAGCCGCCCATGGCAAGCACATTGCCCTCCCCGTCACATACCACTCCTTTGATTCTGGTTGAGCCGAATTCGATTCCGAGATATGCTTTTCCTTCTTCGATACACTCTTTTGCTCCCATTTCTGCCTCCGTTCGTTTCTTAATAAACTGTTTTAAGCCTTCTTACTCTTCGCTCTGCGGGCAAGTACAACGCTCTGCAGAAGAATGAAGAAACATAACATACCGCCGGTCGTAATGGACTGCCACCAGGGATCGTTCAGTCCGCTCGATACAACGATTTTCTTGATAGTGGTAAGTGTCAGGGTTCCGAAGAATGTTCCGACCACGTTACCGACACCGCCGGTAAGAAGCGTACCTCCGATGATAGAGGATGCAATGGCGTTCATTTCCATGCCGGCTGCGTTTGTTGCGTTACCTGCACCGGTATGCATCATAAATACAAATCCGGAAATACCGCTTAAAAGCCCGCAGATTACATAGCTTAAAAAGCGGGTTCTCTTTACGTTGATACCAAGCATTAACGCGCTGGTCTGGTTTCCGCCGATTGCATAGAAGCCGCGGCCGAGTTTATGGAACTTCAGTAAGAGGAAAATAACAATGACACAAACAATGGCAACCACGACACCGAGCTCGATACGTGCCGGAACCAGATTACCGTTTTTGGCCGTATAACCGAGCCAGGGGATTACGATTTTGGCATCTCTCAGTTTTCCGAATGCCTCGTGTTCAACCTTCTGGGGATTTACCGAAAGGATGGTGGTCATACCTCTTGCAAAGAACATTCCGGCCAGCGTTACAATGAAGGGCTGAATCTCAAGATAGCTGATTAAATAGCCCTGAATCAGACCGAATGCCAAACCGATGCCGAGCGCAAGCAGTATCGCAACAAATATGTTTCCGCCTTTGTTCAGATAAAGTACGCAGGCCATTACCACCAAAGAGGTTACCGCACCTACACTGATATCGATACCGCCGGTAATCATTACGACCGTCAGTCCGCAGGATACGATAATCAGAGGGGCATTATCGTTTAACATATCGAAGACTTGCTGGGGATGTAAGAATCCGCCCTTGAAAAGCAGCATCGCAAGCAAATACATACCTACGAAAATACAGATTGTGATGGTCATTAAAAGCTGAGTGTCTGTTAAAGGCTCCCTGCGATTTTTCTTTTTATTCATAGTCAATCGGGCTCCTTTCGTCAATCATTTCCGTATAACCGCTTTCATTATCCAGCGAACCGGGCATTGCATTCTGTGCTTTTTTCCAAACCGTCGAGGTAATAATATATGCCGCGACAATCGCTGCAAAAGAAGTAACAAGTCCAGCAATTGCAAGAATTTTTCCGATTTTCGCTTTATCGGGTATTCCGTCTTTCTGCTCTTCTTTGATCTTCTTGCACATGTTAAGAGAAAAAACCGCAAGAGCAATTCCGGCTGCCGTTACCAGCAAACTCGGGAAAACAACGGGAAGCCAGCAAATCGCTGTCGAAGTGAAGCCCGCCAGAAGGGATGCTATTCCGGCAATCAACGCTACGACAGATTTGCCGTGAACCGAAAGGGAATCCAGTTTATGTTTGAGTTTCGTAATTGCCTTCTTAATTACCGGCGATCCGATTACTACGAGGATAATGATTACGATTGCCTTGTATGCCTTAACGTCCGTGGAAGAAACCTTCATGGCATAGAGGGTAATGGTAAGCATGTGAATGACATAGGCACCGATAATACTTCCGGCAAGTTTAAACTTGCCGCCGCCTAAATTGTTTCCGCCGATTGCAACCGCAAGAATGGCGTCCATTTCCACATCGAGCAGAATGGTTTCATGGTTGATCAGTCCCAGACGGCTGACACTGATGATTCCCGCTACCGCTACACAAAGTCCCAGGATGATAAAGGAAAGAAGGCGGATAAACGTTGCGTTGATACCGTTTAACCGGGATGCACTTCCGTTAATACCTACCGACTGGGTAAACAGTTCGAGGGAAGTAAAGCGGAACACGAGTTTAAAGATAATCGCAACGGCGATTACGATAAGAACCGGTGTGGGAACGGGAATTCCCGGAATAAAACCGCCGATTCCCTTGATAATCGGACTGTCCACGGTAACGGATGCTCCGCCGTTGATCCAGTATGCAATCGATCGTCCGCAGGTATACAGAATCAGGGTGGCGATCATCGGCTGGATTTTAAATACCGAAACCAGCGTGCCGTTAAAGGTTCCGAAAATCATGGCAACCAGACATGCAATCAGAAATGCAATCAGTACGGAAAAAGCATTGATTCCGTTTCCGGATTTTAAAACTCTTACAAACGCACTGCCCGCGATGGCTGCTGCCGCGCCGACGGAAATATCCTGTCCTCCGCAGGCTGCGGTAACGAGGGTCATACCCATTGCCAGAACCGCAAGTTCGCTGGCTGCATTGATAATACTGATTAAGTTTCCTGCAAGAACGATGTTGCCATCGTTGTTGTGAGTGATTCCGATGGAAAAGAAAGACGGATCACGTAATAAGTTAAAGATTACCAGAAGGCAGATGGCTATCAGGGGAATGGTTAGCTGGCCAAGACCGCCTTTAAAGATGTTTTTTATTTTACTCTTCATTTACGGCTTCTCCTCCCGCGATGGTTTTCATTACCTGAGTCTGGTTCAGATCCGAACCGGTCAGTTCTCCGACCACATGCCGGTCTCTCATAACAATCAGTCTGGAGCAGGTACGCAGCATCTCTTCGATTTCGGAAGAAATAAAGGTAACGCTTACTCCGTCCTCTGCAAGCTTCAATACCAATTTCTGGATTTCCAGTTTGGTTCCGACGTCAATTCCTCGCGTCGGCTCATCCAGAATTAAATAATCGGGATGCGTTAATAACCATCTTGCAAGAATAACCTTTTGCTGGTTACCGCCGCTTAGTGATCCGATCGGTGTCTCTCGGCTTGCCGTCTTAATGTTTAAAACCTTGATATATTCGTCAGCAAAAGCTTCCGCTTCGCTTCGGGAAATCGGCCGGAAGAATCCCTTCATAACCTGAAGTGCCAGAATGATATTCTCGCGAACGCTTAAATCCGCAATAATACCGTCGCGCTTTCTGTCTTCCGCCAGATATCCGATTCCGTGTTTCATCGCATCAATCGGTTTCGTGATATGTACGTTCTGGCCTTTGATTTTCACGTTACCGCCGTTTACCTTATCGGCACCGAAAATGGCTCTTACGCTTTCGCTTCGTCCCGAACCCAGAAGGCCGGTGAATCCGTTGACTTCTCCTTTATGGATTTTAAAATCAAACGGCAGGGCATCACTGGATGAAAGTCCGGTTGCTTCATAGAATACGTCATCGTCGGAAAAATGTTTCTCTTCGACTTCATCGAAAGCGGAAAGCTCATCCAGATCCTTACCGATCATTTTGGCAACCAGCTGGACCTGGGGAAGTTCCTCCGTTAAATATTCTCCGACGAGTTCTCCGTTTCGAAGAACCGTAATACGGTCGCATACCTCATACACCTGCTCCAAAAAGTGGGTAACGAAAATGATTCCTACACCGCGGGCCTTTAAATCCCTCATCAGACCGAAAAGAACGTTTACTTCTTTATCGTCCAGGGAAGAAGTCGGCTCATCAAGAATAAGAACTTTACATTGCATATCCACCGCACGTGCGATTGCAACCATCTGCTGCACAGCCAGGGAACAGCTTCCGAGAATCTGGGCTCCTCTTGCGGGAATTCCGAGTTCCTGCAACAACTCTTCCGCCCTCTTTTCGTAATTCTTATGAAGAACGAAAGCACTCTTCTCGCGACCGATAAACATATTCTCTGCCACAGTTAAATTGGGACAGAGCGTGATTTCCTGATATACCGTACTGATGCCGTTATTCTGTGCATCCTGCGGGGAACGGATATGAATCTTTGTTCCTTCCACGGAAATCTCTCCGCCGTCATTTTGATAAACTCCGGTAAGAACCTTAATCAGAGTGGATTTTCCGGCACCGTTTTCTCCCATGAGCGCGTGAATCTCACCTTTTCTCAAAGTAAAATCCACATTGCTAAGCGCCTTGACGCCCGGGAAAACCTTATTGATATGTCGCATCTCCAGCAAGCTGTGTTCCTGCATTGATATTCCTCCTGCGTGCCCTTTAAAAAACGTAGCTGGGTGAATCACCCAGCTACGTTATCTTGGTCTTTATAAGTAATTATTCACCTAAACCGTAAGTATCGATATCATTCTGGGTAATGGTCTTTGCATCAAATCCCTTTTCTTCGTTGATAATCTTCTTTCCGGAAGCGGTGGTCTTACCCTGAATTAAATCGCTGATAACCTGTGCCTGGAAAGGAGAGCACTGTCCATCATAGTTCCACTTGCCTGCAAGCAGTTCTCTTAATGCCCACTTGTTGCAATCAAATCCCATAACGATTACTTTGCCGTCAACGCCGTGAGTGATACCTGCTTCGTCAAGAGCTGCAACAGCACCTTTAGCCATACCGTCGTTCTCAGCGTAGATTACGTTGAAATCCTCGCCGCTGTTGATAGCAGCTTCTACGATCTTCTTTGCTTCTGCTTCGTCCCAGGTAGCGGTCTGCTGAACAACTTTCTTCATCTTTCCGGATGCGAACTGTGCATCAAGTGCACCGGTACGTCCGATCTGTGCATCGGAACCCATAGCGCCCTGAATGTGGATAACATTGTATTCGGGAAGGTTCTGATCAAGTAACCAGTTAACTGCCTTGTCACCTTCAGCTGCCATATCGGAAACAACTGCTGCTTCGTAAAGGCTCTCATCAACATCGATCATACGGTCGAAGAGATAAACTTTGATTCCGGCTTCCTGAGCTTTCTTTAAAACTTCGTCCCAACCGGTGGTCTCAGCTGCGGAGATCAGAAGATAATCAACACCTTCTGTAATGAATCCCTGAGCTGCCTGAAGCTGTTCATCGTTCTTTAAGCTATAGAAGGTTTTCAGTTCATATCCGTTCTCCGGGGAGAAAACTGCTTCCATATCCTTAACGTTTGCTTCACGATAACCGGATTCTGAAGGCGGGTTGTTTACAACACCTACCTTAATGGTTCCGGAAGCCTGAACTGCCGGGGTGTTTCCGGGTTCAGAAGTCTTGGTGTTTCCACCGGAACAAGCCGTGAATAACATGCTCATTGCAAGAGCGCCAGCAAGTAACATTCTGCCTAACTTTTTTCTCATCTTGTTTTTCCTCCTTTTTGATTATAGTCGATTGCCGACCTGTAACTGTATGGTAACGCATCGGACTTTGGAGGTAAATCAAGGATGATTTCGTCTTGGTAGAAAATGATATCGTATTCTTACTCCGTTTTGACAAACGGTTAAAAATTATCTCACCTCGGTTAATTTTGATATTGTATTCGATATTCCGACGGGGTCATTCCCGTGTTTTTCTTAAAAATGTAACTGAAATAATGCGAATCGTTGTAGCCGATTTCCTGTGCAATCTGCGAGTTTTTATAATTGGTACTCTTCAAGAGTTCCTTTGCTTTGTTTAAGCGCAGATGGATTAAATACTCCGTAAACGTCTGTCCCGTACATTGGGAGAAAACGGCCGAGAAACGGCTTTTACTCATGTTTACGACACCTGCCACATCGGGAAGCATCAGATTCGGATTGGTAAAATTCCGCGACATGTATAATATCGCTTCATTGATTACGGAAGGCATATCGTCTGTCACGCCGCCCATTTCGCGAACACCGAGAATCAGTGCTCCTTCCTCTTTTCGTTCCACAAGCAGATGACGGATGTGTCTTGCGGTTTTAAAACTGTTTATAATCTGTTCCGGTTTGTCTACAATCTCTCCGATTCCGATCCGGATTTCGCCGCATCCCACCCGCTGCAGTTCCTGTACCAGGGATGTTGCCATGGAATATGCTTTCTCTTCCGTATCCTCCATCGTATCACCCAGAACAAGAAATCTTGTGCCGACTCTTCCGGGAGACGGATTCACCATTCCATTTGCGGATTCCGTAAGAATATAGGTTGCCTCCTGACCGGTTGCCGTGGGCTCGAAGGCTGCATCGATGACAACGTAATACGGTGCCGGTACGGGACAGCCCATAGCGGAAAGCTGTTTTAAAACGTTGACGGCATCTTCCGGGGCCGCCTCATCCGAAAACAAAGATCCGATGAGTTTTTCCTTTAAAAACTTTCCGTCATTTCCCATGCGGGCACGCAGACTGGAGGCATGTTCCAAAGATTTCCGCTCCTCGGTAATCTGTTTCCCGATTTTATCCAGCGCCTCTTTTAAATCCGAGGAACCGATCGGTTTTAAAAGGTATTCCCTGACACCTAACTGAATACACTGACGCGCATATTCGAACTCGTCGTATCCGCTTAAAACAATGATGCCGATCCACGGCATCTGGGTCTTTAAAACCCTGCATAATTCGAGTCCGTCCATAAAGGGCATTTTAATATCCGTAATTACAATGTCCGGATTGGTATCGCGGATCATCGGAATCGCCATCTCTCCGTCCGGCGCCTCGCCGACCAGTTCGTACGGGGTTTCGTCCCACGGGAAAGATTCGCGGATTCCCTCTCTTATCACAATTTCATCATCAACCAGAAATACCTTCATCTTCAAATGTCTCCTCTTTAGTCCGGCACGGAACCCTAAAGCTTACTTCGGTACCTTCGGGACCGCTGGTGATTTTTAATCCTTCGGGTTCGTTATAATACAGACGAATTCGCATATTGACGTTTACAAGACCGAAACCGCCTCCGCCCTCGCTGACCTTGGGCTGCTCCTTTTTCATGCGCTCGTTTAATTCTTCAATCTGCCCGGGACTCATACCGCAGCCGGTATCTTTGACGGCAAAAAACAGATAGCCGTTTTCTTCCCTTGCACTGACCTTGATCGTACCGCCTCCGCGTTTGATTTTGATTCCGTGATACAGCGCATTCTCCACAAGCGGCTGCAGAAGCAGTTTTAAAATATAATACTTTCCGATTTCGTCCGGAATATCGATCTCGTACTTCATGATATCGCGGTATCTGGTCTGCTGGATTTTCAGATAACCTTCGATGTGTTTTTTCTCCTGACTTAACAGAATCCAGTCGGCACCGGAGGAAAGACTGATGCGGAAAAAATCGCTTAACGAACTGGTCAGACCGATGACCTCATTCATCTCTCCCCCCTCTGCCTTCCACACGATGGCGTCCAGCGTGTTGTACAGAAAATGCGGATTAATCTGCGCCTGCAGCGTTCGAAGTTCCGCTTTGCGTAACCGCTTGGCATCCTGTTCGCTTTTCTTCATCATGGTTTCCAGACGGTCCGCCATGGTGTTTACCTGCATGGTTAGATTTCTTAATTCCGTAACGTCCGTGTCCTTGATTCTTGCATCCAGTGTTCCGTCCGCCAGCACGGCCGTAACCTCTTCCAGTTTCTCAATCGGGCCTCTTACCATGTCCGCCGTTTTCTTCATGGTGATATTTCGAAACCACAATGCAATAACCACAATCAGAATTTCGAGCCCGGCAGTAATAATAATGATTAACCCCAACGTCCGGCTCATCTTTGCCGTGGACGTAATCTCAAGTGCAATATAATCGTTTAACATGCTGTCGACCAGTTCCGATACGTTTCTTACCTCGGCTAAAACCGCTTCGTTTTCCACAACCGGAACTTCGGCGTTTACATTATCACGAATCTGATTGACATAGTTTTCCAAAGTCTCCATGGTACGTCCGGCGACAATCAGGGAAAGACGGTTTTCTTCACCGGTCTGGGCGGTAACGGCTTCGATACGGTCTTCGACTTCATGAAGAACGATGTAAATGTCACTTCCGGGAAAACTGTCTTTTCCGCTTACGATATTCCATGCCTTCTCGGGTATCTCTTCGGAGACAATGGCTTTCAGTTCGGTGATTTCACCCATTCTGCGAATGGCGCTGTGGTATTCCCATGCATAAAAGAGCATCAGAACCAGACTGATGATAATGGGGAATACCAGCATCAGTACCAGCCTGTTACCGAGATTGCTGATTGCGCCGAGAATACTTTTCTCTTTTTTTATTCTCTCCATTGCCCGTCCTTAATATCCTCTCGGTTCCAACTTCGAAAGATCCTGTTCATCCGTAAAAACATTCTCCTGCGGATGAATCACTTCTTCCACCTCTTCACCGTTTTTTAGCTTGATTGCGGTTTCCATTACCTCTTTGCCGAGCTTCGGCGTACATTCGACAACGCAGTTGATTTTGCCCTGTTTTAAAACATCAATGGCTTCCTGACCACCGTCGATGGAAATGATGATAATATCCTTTCCCGGTGTCAGTCCCGCCTTCTCGATTTCCGGAAGCGCGCCGAGAGTCATCTCGTCATTATGACTGTAGACCACGGTGATTTCATCCTTATATTTCTCAAGTAAAGAACGCATACATTCCGCACCGCGGCTTTTTAAAAAATCCCCGTCGATACTTTCCAGAATCGTCATGCGCTCGTCATCCGCAATCGCATCCGCGAATCCGGCCTGTCTCTGTCGCATGGGAGTGGAATTGTCGGTACCGGTAATCTCAACAATATTTACTTTTTCCAGACCCAGGGCATCGGCTTTCCGGATTAAATATTCTCCCGCCATCTCACCTTCCCTGTAGAAATCGGCTCCGATTAAGCAGCTTGTAAGTCCTTCCTTTTCGGTACTGATATCGCGGTCCACAAGGATGACCGGAATGCCCGCATTTTTTGCTTCCATCAGTACGTTGTCCCAGCCCTCTTCCACAATCGGGGAGAAGGCGATAACATCCACCTTATATGCAATGAAACGGCGGATGGCGGCAATCTGATTCTCCTGCTTCTGGTTGGCATTCTCAAGCATTAAACTTACTTCGTAATTCTCCGCCTGTTTTTCGATGTCATTGGTATTGCCGATTCTCCATGCACTCTCCGAACCGATCTGGGAGAATCCCAGTAATAGTTTCGGATCGTTTTGTTTGGGGGTTTTACATCCGATTGAAGAAACGGTAAGCGCAAGACAGCTTACCGTGGCAACAAATACCTTTATTCTTTTTGCAAGTTCCTTCCCTCTTTTTACACGCATTTTCTTCACCCGTTATCTTTTATACTCATACTCGAAAGATGCTCTGTCGGTCTTAAATTCAAACAGAGTTTTTCCGTCAACGGTAAAACGGTATGCCGCATTGCATGCAAGACTTTCATGAATGGCACGGCTCATTTCGCCGTTCACGGGAGCAGAAAGAATCTTCCCGCCCCGGTCTAACATCTTTGCTTCAAGCATCATGTTTCCCTGCTTAATCGTCACCTTGCGGTTCTTCAGTTCCGTCGCCGCACCTCCGAGATATGTGGCCAGACGGTATTCTTTTCCCTGATAACGAACGACTCCGATTACACCCGTAAATTCAACTCCGCCGAGCGGAACTTCGGCAACGCTTAACGACAGTTCCCCTTCGTCGAAAGCAGCCTGTGTCCACAGATATTCCGACGGGAAAGAATTGCCTCTGTCGCCTTCCCAGTATCCGTACGCATCTTTGAATTCATACTTTCTGCCGTTTAAGGTAACGCTGCCGTTGACCTTATGCCGCATACTGATAATGCTGTGACGGCACTCCATGAAAGGAACCAGAACAAAAGGTCCCATAATATCCTGTTTCAGGGGTGTAAAATCGGAGAAATCCAGTTTTCCCTTGGCTCTTAAATCAGCCGTCGTGATGTTGAAACGAATTCCGCTTCGACCGAAACGGTTGTCCGAAAGGAAGATATTTCCTTTTCTTTGCATAAAGCAGTCACCTGGATACTCCACATCCCAGACGCCGTCTTTCGTGGCAATCTGCAGTCTGCCCGTGGATTCCTTTCCGGTTCTGCTAACGGACGCAATAAAAACGATGGTTTCTTCTTCCGACTGGCATTTGAAATACCATCCGTAGAAACCGTCTTTCGGAGCGCCCCACTTTCTCTTTTTGATTTTTCTCATTTGTGATCCCCTCTTAAAATAAAATACATTACGTATCCAACCGGATTCTATTATACTATACATTCCGCAAACGACACAACGGACTCCTTTGCATGCCGTATTGCCTGCCCGCATTATTCCTGCAAAAGACGGCGGGCCTTGTAAAGATTCTCTCCCGGATATTCTTCACGAAAGTATCCCGCTTCCGAAAGATAATCCGTATAGTATCGAAGTCCCAGCATAAAACGGTTTTTTAACACATTCACACGGGCGAATTCTTTTTCTTCCCCGGACAGTTTTACCCCTGCCCCTTCTTCATATCCGTCCAGAAGTTCTTTGATTCTCTCTTTCATGAGATTTGCGTTTTCATCCACACAGGAAGCGCGCATACAATCCGCCAGATCGTCGAATACGGAACCTTCCGTCATGGTGTCGAGATCGATAAAAGCAACGACTTTTCCCTGACGGAAAATCATGTTTGCAACCTTTGCATCCGCATGAATGATACTCCTCCGCCCCGGATACGGTGTAAGCATTTCCTCCGCTTTTTTTCGGATTATCTGGTCCAGCTTATCATCCCTGTCCGTCCGGCATTTTGCACATTTTACATATTCTTCGTAATAATAGGAACCGTCGTGCAGATGAGGAAAAACTCCCGTAATTTCCGACGGGGAAATCGTTCGTAAAATTCCGTGCAGCCGCCCGACACCTTCCCCGATGGAAAAGGCATCCGTTTCGGTTTCTTTACCGGTCATGATTTCTCCGGGAATGAATTCATACATTCTCCAGATTCCGCCCTTTTCATCCGAATAAAAGTACTCTCCGCTTTTCGTCTTTCTCCATTCGGGCCAGTTCCATTCAAAGGTAGACGTTCTGCCCCCGCACGCACTTCGGTAGCTTAAGTAATTTGAAGTAAGAACGTTTAGACTGTTTTTGTATAAAGAAGCATTGAGGCGCTGCAACACATATTTCCCCGCTCCCGTAATCAGAAAGCTTTCGTTGATATGCCCGCCCGGAATGACTTTGATTTCATCAACCGTTTCTTTTGTAAACTGACGAATGATTTGTTCCATATTGTCATTATAGCATTTACATCCCGATGTCGCATACAAAAAAGGACGGGGGGCTCCCGTCCTTTTAATTTGTATGTATGATGAAATTACGGTTCCACGGTAATCTCAATGTCGCCGGAGTCGGTCTTAAGATTGCATTTTCCGCCGTTTGGATCGTCTTCGGGGATTACAATGTCTCCCGCACTGGCCTTTGCCGTAAAGATCTTGCCGCTCTTTAAAGACCCTTCGATGCTTCCGCTGGAAGTTTCAAGATTCATCTCTTTTCCGTCGCAGGATTCAAGCCGGATGGAACCGGAACCGGTTTTCACCCGGAAAAATCCGTCCGTTACCACATTGTTTAAGTTCGCGCTTCCACTGCTTACATGAATGTCAAAACCGTCTGCCGCCGTAAAATCGGCAACCTCGATGCTTCCGCTTCCTACTCTGATATCGGCTTCCGTGCACTGCGTTTTGATAAGCGATGCGGATCCGGAACTCGATTTCATCTTCAGAATTTTATTCACATACGTATTTTCAATATCGATTCTGCCGCTGCTGACATTTGCGGTTAAATTCTCTACACTGACTCCGCTAAGTCCCACATCTCCGCTTGAGCAGTCAACAAAAAGATCTCTTGCGATGAGGTCGGAAAGATAAACATCTCCGCTGGAAACATCCAGATTTACATCCCGAAACGTAAAGCTTTCATTGGAAGTAAAATCTCCGCTGTTTAAGTTCAGTTCAAAATCCTTATATTGATCTTTCGGAAGATAGAGTTTATTCGTCTGATCCTCAAAATTGAACTCAAAATTAAAGATTGATCCGATAGTCGTGTCTATTTTTTCTTCGATGACCAGTGTTTTATTTTCCACCTTCACATCATATGTGATATTGTCGGACTCATAGCAGACAAGCTTCATTTTCCCGTTTTCGGAAGGAAGTACCTGTAAATCATTGCTTGAAAAATCCAGCTGCAGATTCTCGAAATCTTCCGTTACTTCATAGGTTTTTTCCACGTACGTTCTTGTTTTTACCACATTTCTGATATCAAATCCGCCTGCTGCTACGGAAACAAATACCATTCCCAGACCGAGTACCACCAGACCGACCGCAATCAGAATTGTAATCTTTATCGCTTTTTTCATTTCTGCTTTCCTCCTACAAACAATCTCTTGATTCCCAGCCCGATCTTTTTACTTACGAAAAGCATTCCCTGTGAAATCTTTGTAAATCCGAAGAAAAGAAGGATCGCAATTCCGATCAGGGTAACACCGCAGCCGGCTAAGAACAGTCCCGTATTAAATCCGTTTTCCTGTGCAAAAGCCCCGATGACGCCTCCGAATCCGGAGAAGAATATCGCAAAATCGGAAATATACAGGCAGAGAATTACAATCCAGAAGCACAGATAAATCACCAAAGCTACAATGATTAACGCAACCGTTACCGGAATCCAGACCGGAGATCCGAGGATTAAAAGAATGATTTCCCACGCTTTTAATCTTCTCTTGGGTTTCATCTTTTCTTTTACAATCTTTGAAATCGGAATGTCTTCCAAAATCACATCCTTGATTTCTTCCACGGTTCCGAGTCCGCTTACCGCTTCTTCTTCCGACTTGCCGTCTTCCATGCGGTCATCAATCATCTCTTCGTAATAATCTACGGATTTCTTTATGTCTTCTTCCGACAACCCGTGAAGGGATGTACATAAATTCTGTAAAAATTCTGACTTGGTCATTTTAGGTTTCCTCCTTCGTTACGAACTCGTAAATCTGCATGAGTTCTTTCCATTCTTCCCTGAAAGCATTCAGTCTCTCGCGTCCCGCATCCGTGATGTGGTAATACTTTCTGAGCCTGCCGTTATGCTCTGCCGTCCGGACGGTGAGCATCATGGAACTCTCGAGTCTTCTTAAAATCGGATACAGGGTGGATTCGGAAATCTCCACATAAGGACTCATGTCTTTTACAATCTGGTAACCGTAGGAGTCTTCATTTTTGATGGCGGCCAGGACACAAACATCCAAAAGCCCTCGTTTCATTTGGTTTTCCATCTCAATACCTCCTTATGCATAATACTATATGTCACATAGTATTATGTGTCAAGTAGTATTTTTAAAATTTTATCCATCGTTTGAAAAAACGTAACATACGCAAAAAAACAGCGGCCAAACGGCCGCTGCGTTTTTACAGTTACAGACTTTTTTAATGAATTTTTTACGGACGACTCTGGGAAAAAGAGGAAAAGGCCGCAACTCCGACAACCGCAACCATAACAATCATTACAACAATGGAGATTACGATTCCTACTGCTCCCACAATAATTCCCGGGATTGCCATTTTCTTCCCGTTTTCAATCTTATTGGAGATTTCTTCCGCAACTTCATGTACCTGCTTATGCATAACAAGGGTAACAATTCCGCAGATAATACCCATACCACCCCAGATTACGGAAAAGATTATTCCATACATGGGAATCCAGCAAAACATGGTTCCGAGAATACTCCAAACCAAAGCGTTAATTCCGAATACAAATCCTACTATTTCCTTACCCGGACATCTTACGGGCTCATGTTTATAACCCTGTAAATCCTGTGCCGGCTGATTCGTATAACCGTTATCGTTGTAATTATATCCGTCCATTTTCTTTCACCCCTTTAATCCTTAGAAACTATTCATAATATCCTGCACTGCACCGGATGATCCAAGCGATCCTACGGCACCCAGACCTACAATAACAACCAGAATAATACCCACGATAATTGCTGTGACTATACCGAGAATACTCATGATAAGACCCGCGGTAGCCATTCCGTTTCCGGCTTTGATTTTACCGGTATAGGACGTAGCTTCCTTCTTCACCTTGGCCCACTGGCTCTTGGCTACAATTGCATAGACAATGCCAAATACCGCATTGATTCCGCCGCCGATCCATCCGTATACCGGGAACCAGGTAAGCAGCGCAACGAGGCCGCTGATTAATGATCCGATACCGAATAAAAGACCTACAATTTCACGTCCCGGGAAAACCACGGTTTTCTGGGGAGCCTGCTGATATGCGGGTGCCTGGACATTCACGTTCACCTGAGGCTGGGGCTGTGCATACACAGGCTGTGCGTATACGGGCTGAACCACAGGCTGCGCGTATACCGGCTGAACACCGGGCTGAGCGGCATTTAACGGCTGTCCGGTTACGGGATCAAAATTCATTCCGTTATTTCCATCCATTTCATTTTCCTCCTTAACACACTTTAAAACGATGTTACCGTATTTAAATCACGCTAATATTATCATTCTCTGCATGAAATGTCAAAAAAATCACACGGTCTTCACACTTCTCTGCCGGTCTCCTTACAAATAAACCGCCAGGAGTCTTTGCACATTCTGTTAAGGTCGTATTCGGCAACCCATCCGAGTTCCTCCTTTGCCTTCTTCGGATCGGCATAACACTGCGCAACATCACCGGGACGTCTGGGCTTGATTGAATAAGGTACTTTCACGCCGTTGGCGCTTTCGAATGCCTTTACGATATCCAGTACCGAATAGCCGTTTCCGGTTCCGAGGTTGTAAATATGCACACCCGTCTCGCCCGTCGCCTTGGGAAGTGCGGCCACGTGTCCTTTCGCCAGGTCGGTTACATGAATGTAATCCCTGACACCCGTTCCGTCGGGGGTATCGTAATCGTTTCCGAATACGCCCAGTTCCGGTAATTTACCAACCGCAACCTGCATAATATAAGGCATCAGGTTGTTCGGAATTCCGTTGGGGGATTCCCCAATCAGTCCGCTTTCATGTGCTCCGATGGGGTTAAAATAGCGAAGCAGAACGACACTCCATTCCGGATCGGACACCGTAAGATCCGTAAGGATTTTTTCAAGCATCAGCTTGGTGCGGCCGTACGGATTGGTCGCGCTTAACGGAAACTCTTCCGTGATGGGTACGCTCTTCGGTACCCCGTAAACCGTTGCGGAAGAGGAGAAAATAATTCTCTTGCAGCCGTATTCCTTCATCAGATCCAGAAGATTGAAGGTGCCACCGAGGTTATTCTCATAATATTCAAGCGGCTTTGCAACCGATTCTCCCACGGCCTTTAATCCCGCAAAATGAATCACCGCATCAAAGGTATTCTCTTTGAAAACGGGCTCCAGTTCTTCCTTTACCGTCATGTCCGCTTTATAGAATTTCGGTCTGACACCGGTGATTTCCTTTATGCGGTCCAGTGCCGCTTCCTTGGAATTATAAAGGTTATCGAATACCACAACCTCATGTCCTGCCTGAATCAGCTCCACACAGGTATGGGAACCGATATATCCGCATCCTCCGCTGACAAGAATTTTCATCTTTCATCCTCCTTTTTGAAACCGTTTTATTGAACGCTCACCGATACATTTCCGGGATCGCCGTTTAATTTTAAGATAATTCCCACGTCCGAGAGGGTTCCTCCCGCGGGGATGGATTTGTTGTAACTTTCCGGAGTGACGGTAACGGTGTTACCGGAAATACTTCCCTTTCCGCCCCAGATCTGGTTAATCTCCGCCGTGCATCCGAGATTTATCGTAACCTTCCAGTCACCGGATGCGGCCGACCCGTTATTGGTAATTTGAATCGTATACTGAACACAGGTGGCAGAACCGTCCTTCCAGGAATTGGCTTCGGTAAGACTTACTTTCAAATAGCCGCTTCCGCCGGAACCGACTTCTTTGCCCTGCTGCCCCTGCCCGGGATCGTTTGCGGGATCCTTTCCGTCGTCCGTTTTGCCTCCGCCGACCGGCGCCCTGCCTTTGGCCAGGCCGGACCCCTGATCGGAATGGGTATCATATACGCCGACAAGCCATTTGCCGGACTGGGAAAGTTCTTCATACGTCCAGCCAAAGGTCTTCTGACAACCGGATGAAATTAAGGACGACGATTCCGCTTTATTCGACAGATTCCAGGCCACCATGCCGATTCCATATTTGTCTAAAAGCGCAATCCATTTGTCCGCTTCCGCAATATTGTTGTTTCCGTTTCCGGAAGCATCACAGATACTGAATTCGGAAATTAAAACCGCATAGCCTGCATCCTCGGCTTTGATGACTTTGGAACGAATATCGTCTTTGTGGGTATCCGCATAAAAATGCACGGCATATACCAGATTCTCCACGCCCTTTATGGGATTGGAAACCGCCACGTCCACATCCTGGGACCAGTTCGGCGTACCGACGATAATGATGGCATCCGGATCGTTCGCGCGAATGATCGGAATAATTTCTTCCGCATATTTTTTCACCTGTTCCCAGGTGGTGCCACCGTTCGGCTCGTTGCAGATTTCGTAAAGAACATTGTTGTTGCCGGCGTACTTCTTTGACATTTCTTCAAAGAAGGCTTTGGCATCCTGCTTGTATACGTTCGGATCCAGATCGTGCAGGATATGCCAGTCGATAATTGCATACATGCCGGCATTCGTTGCATACTCCACTCCGTTTGTCACAAGCTTCTTTAAATCCTCTTTGTTTCCTCCGGTGCAGTAACCTGCTCCTTCCGCCGTATACATGGCAAGTCGCAGGGTATTCGCTCCGAAATCGTCGCGAAGGGAGTTCACCGCATCCTGATTGACATACTGGGGAAACCATCCCAGACCGTGGGTGCTGACACCGCAAATCTGAAAATTATTTCCGGCTTCATCCACAATCTGATTGCCTTTTACGGACAGGGCACCGTGAATCTCCACGGGTGTTTTGCCGTCTGCCTTTTGTTCTTCCCCGGAAGTCTTTTCGCTTTCCTGCTCTTTTTCCGATGCCTTTTCGCTTTTTGTTTCTCCGGTTTCGGAAACAGGTTCACTCACGCCTTCGGATAAAATCTCCGAAGAAGGTCCCCCGGAACCGGGATTGGACACGTTGCAGGCACTGCAGCCCGTCAGGGTAAAAAGAAGGGATACTGTCAGAAATACCGACAGAGCCTTACGTACTTTCTTTTTGCAGCTCCTTTTTTTATCATTCATTCTTTTTCCTCTTTTTCGTCCAGTGACTTCAGATCTTCCGCCTGCTTACTGGCTCTTTCTCTGTGTCCTTTTCCGAACAGGATGCGGACTTTTCCTTCGGTACCGTTCTTAATCCGGAGGATGTTGGGCCAGTGTTTGATGATGATGACGATGCTCGCCAGACCCACAATCAGTGCGGAAACGGGATTCCCCGTGTAAAAATATACAAAAACCGGAAAGGTTACAACCGTGGTTAACGTTCCCACCACAATATAATCCGTAATCAGGGACACAACGATAATAATAACCGCCAATACCACGGCAACCGGGAAATGCAGTCCTGCCACAATTCCGATATAGGTGGCAAATCCTTTTCCGCCTTTGAATTTTAAATAAAACGGAAAAATATGGCCGAGCACGGCACAGGCTGCCGCAAGATAGGCAATACTCGGAAGATCCGGTGCCAGGAATCGGGTCAGTAAAACCGCCACCACTCCTTTGGCAATATCCAAAGCTCCGATTAACACGCCGAAACGCCAGCCGAGAACCATGGTGGCATTCGATGCTCCCAGATTCTTCGAACCGCTTTTCTTAACATCCACACCTTTGATGCGTCCGATGATATAGGACGGCGAAATACTGCCGATGGCATAGGCGCAGACTGCCACGATGATGTAAACAAGGGCATTCGCCATTTTCATTCCCCTTAACTTCTGTAATCGGTAACTCTCTTGGTCTTCTTCTCGCTTCTCGGCAGGGTTCCTACCGGTACGATGGATACTCTCGGAGTCACTCCGACATAAGTCTTGAATACGTAAGCGATATTTTTCGCCATATCTTCGAAGCGGACTCTTCCTTCTCCTTCCACGGTAAGCAGGAATACGTCGCAGTTCTTGTCATCTTCGTGCGCAAGCGTTACACGATATTCGCTCGTTGCACCGTCCACCTTGGAAAGCATTTCCTCCACCTGAGCGGGGAACATATTCACGCCGTGGATTTTAAACATGTCATCACTTCTGCCCTTGATGACGTCAAGTCTGGGATATTTGCATCCGCATTTGCACCCGCCGGGCACGATACGGGAAATATCGTGGGTACGGAAACGAAGCAGGGGCGCGCCTTCCTTCACCAGAGTGGTGATTACGATTTCGCCTTCTTCGCCGTCGGGTACATTTTCACCGGTAACCGGATCGATGATTTCGATGTAAAGATAATCATCGAAGCAGTGCATTGCGGTCTCACCGGGACAGTTGATACCGATACCGGGACCGTAGATTTCGGTCAGTCCGTAAATATCGAAAAGTTCAATGCCGAGACCTTCATGAATGGTCTGACGCATTTTATCGCTCCAGCGCTCGGATCCGATGACACCCTTGGTTAAGTGAATCCGGTCGCGAATGCCGCGGCGGTTGATCTCTTCGGAAAGAAGAAGTGCATAGGAGGATGTCGCACACAAAACGGTGGACTTTAAGTCAATCATCATCTGAATCTGTTTCTCGGTATTGCCGGGTCCCATGGGAACCGCCATGGCTCCGAGTCTTTCACAGCCTGCCTGGAAACCGATTCCCGCGGTCCAGAGTCCGTAACCGGGAGTAATGTGAATGCGGTCCTTATTGGTGATTCCCGCAATCCTGTAGCAGCGTTCAAACATAATGGCCCAGTCTTCGACATCCTTTCTGGTATAAGGGATGATAACCGGCTTTCCGGTCGTACCGGAAGAGGAATGGATACGAACCACTTCTTCGTCGGGAACCGCCTGAATTCCGAGAGGATAAGCATTTCTCAAATCCTCTTTGGAAGAGAAGGGAAGCTTATAAAAATCCTCTTCGGAGGTAATTTTGGTAATCCCCATTTCGCGGTACATTTTGCCGTAGTAGCTGTCTCCCGCCACCAGACGTTTTACCTGTTTGTCGATCAGTTCCAGTTGTTCTTTGCTCGGTTTCATGATTTTACCCCTTCTGCAGCCTTTCTTCGTTTTTCTTCTATTTCCTCTTTTACCGCAAGGAAGTGTTTTTCTTCCTCATCGGTTAAATTCCGTTTGCTCATCTCGCGTGCCTCTCCGGGAACTGCAAGTTCCGGATTGGCCTGCCTCGCAGCTTCTCCCGCCGCAAGTCCGGTTATAAATGCCTTCTTGTTGATTTCCGCGAACGCTTCCTTTACCGTCGTTTCGATGGTGGAAAGCATATCTTCCTTCGTAAAGGATAAAAGTCCCGCGCCCAGGGCAAGTCCGAGAACGGCAACGTTAAAGAATTTCGCACTGCCGAGATCTTTGCAAAGGTCATCTGCATCCACAACAACCAGGCGCTTTACAAAGCCTTCCAGGTATTTCGTCATCTCGCTTCCGTCGTATCCGGCAGGGTGTAAGGACTCCGTAACCGGCTTAATCGGCGACGAATTCACAATGACCGCGCCGCCTTTTTTTAAATATCCCAGATTTCTGACCGCTTCCGCGGGTTCAAAGGCAATGATCAGATCCGCTTTCTTCTTCGGAATCAAAGGAGCATAGGCGTCCTCCCCCAGTCTGACATGACTGGTTACCGGACCTCCTCTCTGGGCCATTCCGATGGTTTCCGCGGAATGAACCGTGATTCCGGTTTTACAGGCGGTTGCCGCAAGAAGCTTGGACGCCAAAACCGTTCCCTGTCCGCCGACACCGCAAAGTAAAATATTGTAAGACATTACCGCACCTCCTTTTCAATCGCACCTACGGGGCAAACCTGCGCACAGAGATTACAGCCCGTACAGGAGAGAGCATCGATGGTAATTTTATCCTCTTTGACGGAAATGGCCGGACAGCCGATTTCCCGGATACAGTTTTTGCATCCGATACAGCGGTCCGTCACCGTACATTTTTGTTCCGGTTTAAACAGCGCCACACAGGGAGAAGCAAAGAGAATGGCTTTTACACCCTTTTCTTCGGCACATTCCCGTACGGCTTCTACGGCTTCTTCCAGATTTAAGGGATTCACGGTTATGACCTTCTTTAAGCCCATCCCTTTTAAAATTCCCTCTATGCTGATTTTGGCAACCACGTCACCCATCATGTTGCGGCCGGTGCCGGGATGCGGCTGGTGGCCGGTCATGGCGGTCGTGGAGTTATCGAGAATGCAGACCGTTAAATCCGCTTCGTTATATACGGCATTGGCAATCCCGGTCATGCCCGAGGCAAAGAAAGTGGAATCGCCGATAAAAGCAAAGTTCACGGTATCCGGATCCGTCCAGTGAAGGCCCTGCGCCATGGTGATTCCGGCGCCCATGCAAAGGCAGGTATCCACCATGTCAAGCGGCATGGCATTTCCGAGCGTATAGCAGCCGATGTCTCCGGAGAAATTGGCCTTTCGTCCCTTCATTGCCTTCTTCACCGCATAAAAACTTGCCCTGTGAGGACAGCCCGCGCAGAGAACCGGAGGACGTACGGGAAGTGCGGGTGCCAGGGGAGGAGTCTTTACTTCGCCCGAAAGCTTATCCTTAATCTGCTCCACGGTACTCTTCATCCGTTCCTCTTCATGCGTAAATTCTCCGAGGAAAACACCGATTTCCTCGGCAACACCCTCCGCCGTATCCTCTCCGGACAACGGGGAATTGCCGGTATGTTTGCCCAAAACCTTATAGGAAAGCTTATGCTTTCCGGCAAGCATTAATAATTCCTCTTCAAGATAAGGGAAAAGCTCTTCCACCACCAGAACCTCTTCCACGCCTTCCAGCGCATTTAACAAAAAGCGTTCCGGCAAAGGATGCGGCGTTGCAACATGAATCAGTTTCGCATCTTCCCTTCCCTGCATATATTCCATCGCATAGGCAAAACCCGTTCCGCCCGCAACCACGGCCTTCTTTACATCTTTTCCGCCGTAAACCCGGTTAAAGGCATAATCGGAGAATTCCTCGCCGATTTCGGGATTCCTTTTCTCGATCATCGCATGATTGGCTCTGGATAATCCGGGGAAAATCACAAAGCGTTTGGAATTCTTTACAAAACCCGGTACATCCTTCGGCTTTGCCGTCTCATCGTATGTTACCGATGCATAGGCATGATCGATTCTCGTAGTCGGACGAAGAAGGACGGGCGTTTTGTATTTTTCGGAATATTCAAAAGCATCCTGCACCATCCGGTAAGCTTCTTCGACACTGCTCGGATCAAAAACCGGAATGCGGCAGTATTTTGCAAACAGTCTCGTATCCTGCTCCGTCTGGGAAGAAATGGGACCGGGATCATCGGCGGAAACCACTACCACACCGCCTTCCACACCTACATAGGCAAGACTCATCAGTGCATCGGAGGCAACGTTCAACCCCATCATTTTCATGGTAACCAGACAACGGGCCCCCGCATAGGAAGCTCCTGCTGCCACTTCCATGGCTGCCTTTTCGTTAATGGACCATTCCACATGAATCGCCTTGTCTTTGTTTGCTTTTGCAATACTGTCAATGATTTCCGAGGACGGGGTTCCCGGATATCCGCAGGCCACATTGACTCCGGCGGCTATGGCGCCCAGTGCTATGGCCTTATTTCCCATCATGTACTCTGTTTTCACGATTTATCCTTCTTTGCCGGTTTTCGTATTTTTATGAGTCGTAAAATTGCCAAAAAAGCCTTTATTTCCTCACAGAAAACCAAAATAAAGTATAACACAGATTCCGTAAATAAAAAACCCCGCGGCCTTCATATCCGTCGGCCGCGGAGCGATTATTTTAACTTTCTGTTTCCGTTTATTTCATATCCGAAATCCGAAACTAGACAATACCCTGTGCCTTCATAGCATCGGCAACCTTTAAGAAGCCTGCGATATTGGCACCTGCAACATAGTCGCCTTCCTTGCCGTACTTCTTGGCAGCATCGTCAAGGTTGTGGAAGATGTTGATCATGATTCCCTGAAGCTTTGCATCAACTTCTTCGAAGGTCCAGGAAAGTCTTTCGGAGTTCTGGCTCATCTCCAGTGCGCTCGTTGCTACGCCGCCTGCATTTGCAGCCTTGCCGGGAACAAAGTATACCTTGTTCTGCTGGAAGTACTGGGTAGCCTCCAAAGTGGTAGGCATGTTAGCACCTTCGCAAACTGCGATAACACCGTTGGCAACAAGTGCTTTGGCATCATCAAGATTCAGCTCGTTCTGGGTTGCGCAGGGAAGTGCGATATCCACTTTAACGCTCCACTGATTGGTGCCTTCGGTAGCCTTGTCATGATACTGTGCGGAAGGTCTCTTTGCAGCATACTCGGTAAGACGTGCACGATGTACTTCCTTCACTTCCTTAAGAAGTGCAACATCGATTCCTTCGGGATCATATACCCAACCGGTGGAATCGGAGCAGGTAACGGGCTTAGCGCCTAACTGCTGTGCCTTCTGGATTGCATAGATTGCTACGTTACCGGAACCGGAAACCGCACAGGTCTTGCCTGCGATGTCGATTCCGTTGGATTTTAACATTTCCTGCGTCATATAGAGAAGTCCGTATCCGGTAGCTTCGGTTCTTGCCAAAGATCCGCCGTAGGAAAGTCCCTTACCGGTAAGAACGCCTTCGTAAAGTCCGGTAAGTCTCTTGTACTGACCGTACATGAAACCAATTTCTCTTGCGCCTGTTCCGATGTCACCAGCGGGAACGTCGGTATCTGCGCCGATGTATTTGAAAAGCTCAGTCATAAAGCTCTGGC
>DLBG01000086.1 GCA_002494135.1 Lachnospiraceae bacterium UBA7027 | reverse complement strand
CTCTTAACTTAATGACATTGGGGATTATCCCGGGGCTTTTTCAACCTTACTTAATCATACGTTCTGTTCCTGTTGTATCTGAATTCCTTCATCGTGGAATTCGTTCTTGATGGCATTGAAGTCGCTTAATACCCAGTTGTAAAGACCTGTCGTAACAAGACTGTCGCAGTAAGGACACTTGCCGAAGCTGGTGCCTTTAAGCGGTGCTCCGCAGTTCGGACAGTTGATGCCGATTTCCTTTGCTCCCGCTTCCGCCGTCTTCGCGCCTTTGCTTCTCATAAACGTCATTTCGTAACGCATGGTCCAGCGGGTCGACTGATCGCCGTACAGAATCTGGCCGGTGGATTCCTTCACCTGATAATCAATCATGGAAGAATTTAAGTATACCTTAACGTATTCATACTGCGCATCGCTTCGGTAGGATGTCATGTATGCATCGTTTACGGTTAATCGGTCAAGATGCTGAACAATGCCGTCGGCGATTTTTCTCTGAATCTGTCTCTCGCTGCGTTCATAGAGATTCTGATGCAGCATCATGCGTACCGGCTCGAGATCTCTCTTACACCATGCATCCTGAATATTCATGTAAACGTTCTTTGCAAAGGCGATAAAATCGGGTGCCGTGAAGTTTACGTCTCTTTCCTTGATGATATTCGAAATCTCCACATCCCTGTTCGGAATGTTTAAGTTTGCTAAAGGAGCCTGTTGTCTCGGTGCCTGCGGCCTGATTGGAATGTTCTGTTGCACGGGACCGCCTCCTGTCACATTCTGCTGTGACTTATTTCTCCTAGATTTCTTTACGGATGTAACCACGATGAAGACGATGATGATTATGATAATCGCACAGCATCGCATTCTCGGAGGAAGAAGATTGACCAGACTTAAAAGTCCAAGGACATCTCCGCCGCCACCGCCGTAATCATCGTCGTCCCAGCTTGATCCGCCCCAATCGTTGTCTCCCCAGTCGCTTCCTCCCCAGTCGCCTCCGCCGGTATCGGTATCGTAATCATAATCGTTATAGTCTCCGAATGCACTCGAATGAAATGTCAGTCCCAAAGCAAGTGCACCGGTAAGCGCGGCAAAGAGAACAAGCAGGATAATCCGGTCGCGGATTGTGTTTCTGTTCTTTTTGTTCTTTTTCATATTCTTACCCCTTTCCACAATCGTATTATATCCTATTTCTTCTCTTTTTTCATCCGGTTTAAGCGGTTCTGTCTCCGGACGCGGTTGATGTGCCGCTCAAAATCGCCGTTTTCAATCAGTTCGGCCAGAATCAGCTGATCCAAAGTCGGAACGGGACAGGCGTACTCTCCGATTCTTTCCCGAAAGAGTTTCAGCAGATTCTTCGGAATCAAAAGATAGGCGATTCTGACGGAAGGACCGATGGTTTTCGTGAATGTGTTGATATACAGCACCGTTCCCGCCTTGTCCAGGGAAAACAACGTATCTTCCGCTTTCCTTGACGGTGTAAACTCCGATTCGAAGTCATCTTCCACCAGAATCCCGTTTACGGAAGTGCTCCATTTTAAATACTCAGCCTTCTTCCCGGCCGACGCGGTAACACCGGTAGGGAAACTCCGGTAAGGAGTGATATGTAAAACTCTCGCTTTGGTATTCCAGAGACTGCTGCTTTTGATTCCGTCCTTTCCGAGAGGAAGAAGTTCGATTTTTGCACCGTCATCTAAGTATGTCTGCTCAATTCGCCGGTAACCGGGCGACTCGATACCGTATATTTTATCCCGGCCGAGGGTGCGGACAATCACTCCGTAGAGGTACTCCGCTCCGGCACCGATCAGAATCTGATCCGGATTTGCTTTAATATGACGGCTTCTTAAAAGATACTCCGAAAGGGCCAGACGCAGGGATTCGTTCCCAAATGCGGGAGACTTCTCCATCACGGATTTCGGATTTCCCGACAGGATTTTTCTTGCAGTCTTTGCATAAATGGAAGGGGAAAAGCTTCCGGCCGGAGGGGCCGTATTCTTTTTTTCTTCTTCGAATACGGGACGGACGGTTGCAGACGTATGTCCGGCAGATGCTCCCGGAAAAAAATCTCCGGCACTGTAACTGACATAGTACCCGCTTCTCTGTCTGGAATCAATATAACCCTCTTCGGCAAGCAGTTCATAGGCGTGTTCCACGGTGATTACGCTTACCCCTTTTTCATCCGCCATGGTGCGCTTTCCGGGAATTTTGCCGCCGTTTGGGTAAATCCCGTCCGTAATGTCCTTTTTCAGTTCTTCATAAATTTCCAGGTATTTTGGCATGGATTCTCTCCGGTTCAGGCTCTTTTACGGATTGACGGTTTCATGGAAAAATTTCTTCATCGGTTTTAAAATACGCGTTTCTAACAATCAGCGCCGTACCTTTCCGGACGGAAATTCTGCCTCCCCGGCCGTTAAACTCGTTGCTGATTCCGAGCACTTTTTTGTTGCTTAAGCTTCCCTCGTATTCGTATTTCAGATCTCGGATGGAAATCTTCGTTTCCTCCTCCAGCGAGAAAACGGAAAGGATTCCCTCCTTGTTTTTCGGCCATACCAGTTCTTCCCCTGCGGTCAGCACAAGCAGGTATTCCTTTTCCGATACCAGAATCGAACGGATTCCTTCCTTTTCAAATTCGTGCAGAAGCTGGATATTCGCAATGGTATGATCCAGCCTTTCTCCGCCGAGTCCGCCGAAAATGAGAACCTTTCCGATTCCGAGATTCTTTAACGTAACCATGCCGAGACGCATATCGGTATCATCCTTTTCCCTGGGGCAGGGGGATAAATCAAGCTTTGGAAAAAGAATCTTTGCTTCTTCGAAAGCGGATGACTGTACGGAATCCCTGTCACCGATCCAGAACGAGGGAGTGATTTTTTCTTTTACAAAAAAAGAAAGGCCGCCGTCCGCCGCCACCGATACCGTATCCTTCGAAAGAAGGATTTCTTTTAAATACTCTTTCTCGCATCCCAGCGGGGAAGCCCCCACCAGGATGCCGATTTTTTCTTTAACCATATGTTTAACCGGCTTTTCAGCCCTTTAATCCTCTTGCCTGACGATCCATGTCTTCTACCACGATGTCATAAATTTCTCCCAGAGTGGAGCAGTATTCCAAAACCTTCCAGGGTTCATTGGTATGATAGTGGATTTTTATCAATTCCTCGTCTCCAACTGCAAGAAGACAATCTCCTACGAAGTTGTCCGTGATGTAATCGTTGATTTCATCCTCGTCCAAATCCTTGTCTACTCTTTCAATCAGTAACTGTGTGTCATAACGATATTCGATGGACTGTGCCATGGTCGCTCTCCTTTCGAAAATATATTGATTTATATGATTCTCTTAGCTGAAGAAGGATACGGTATCGGAAAGATGTGTGGAGAGAGCTTCCATCTGGGACATCTGATTGTTGATTTCCGTAACGTTCTCCGATACGGATTCGATGGATGCGCTGACCTCTTCGGAGGATGCCGCATTTTCTTCCGAAATCGCAGAGAGGTCGCTTACGTTGGAAACAATGGATTCCTTGATGGCGGAAAGTTTCTTGGTATTCTCCCTGACTTCGCCGATTACCTGTAAATTTGCCTCGATTGCAAGATTGAGAGCCTCGAATTCCTTGCTTGTCTTTTCGATATCCATCTGGCTTTCTTCAATGACATCGCGGATGTTCTTGGCCAGTTTCACGCTCTCCTCGGAGTTGATTAACACCTCTTTTGCAATCTGCTGGATGCTGGTCGCACCTTCATTCGATTTTAAGGATAATTCGCCGATACTCTTTGCAACAACCGCAAAACCGCGTCCGGATTCTCCTGCTCTCGCCGCTTCTATGGAAGCGTTTAAGGACAAAAGTTTGGTCTGGCTTGCAATGCTGATGATCAGTTCCACCGCCTCGTTCACCTTTTCGATGGAATCATTGGTACGAAGAATCTGCTCGGTAATGCTGTTTACCGCTTCGATGGTGTCTTTAAAGGAAGTAAGTACCTGACCCATACTGTCGGAAGCATCGCGGTTGATCTGATGCATTTCGTCTGCGGAATCGGAAAGTCTCTTGACGTTATTCTCAATATCCGCAACACGTTCGCCCATATCGGAAACCTTCATGTTTACGTCCTGTACGCTTTCGGCCATGCTCTGTGCACCCTGTGCCAGTTCTTCCACTGCGGAGGAAATATGATTGGCTGCCGTCTGGGTATCCTCGGAGAGGCTGTTGATGGAGTGCACGTTCTCGCCCATGATACCCGTTGCATTCTTGACCTCTTCGACGGTTCCGTTTAAGCTCTCCCTGAACTGTCCGAGAGAGAATATCATTTTCTTGTTCTCTTTTACGATACTCTTAATCTGGAATGCCTCGCTGACATGTCCGTCCGCGCAGACTTCCAATGCGTTTGCGATTTCCGTGAACGGTTTTTTCACGATTCCCGCCACAAAAATGATTACGACGGAGAAAAGCAGAATCAGAATGATTCCCGCAATCACAACACGCAGGGCAATCACCCGGATACGGCTGTTTACCTCTCTTACCTGTTTACCGATCATGGTCATTCCGACATAATCGCCGGAATTATTCTTAACCGGCAGATAATCAACAAAGTAAGTTTCGCCACCGATGTCCACCTTGTCGGACGTATAGTGCTTCGTTCCTCTTAGAACTTCCGAGGTAATATCGTTAGGCGCCGTCAGTCCTTCGATACGGTTTCCGTTTTCATCCCTGGCAGAAGAAAGAACCGCGGTATCCATGTTATATACCGTCATGACGATTCCTTCGTCCAGGAAACTGTCCACGAAGCTGTAGTTTCTGGCACTCTTCCACTTTTCGGAATTCATATCGTCTCCAAAAGCTTCGACAACATAGTGGTTAAACTCCACATTACAAAGTTCCAGTTCCGTTCTGGTGTTGGTATGCATCAGCTTCGTTACGTTAATATATGTCAGCAGGAAAAATGCAGCCAGCGCACATCCCAAAGGAATCAGACCAAACATCAGAAGCATTTTGAGTAAAGTGAAGTTGGATTTTCTCATATTCGTTTCCTCTATTATCCGTTTTTCGAATCAAAAAAACGATAAATCGCCATATATAGGGAATTATAACATACTATACACAAGAAATGCTATCATTCTGCCCTTTTTTTCGAAAAAAGGCAACCGCCGTAAGCGGTTGCCTGTTCTTACATATATCGAACGAAACGAATTACTTGTTCTCTTCCTTCTTGGCGGGAGCTTTCTTTGCAGGAGCTTTCTTTGCTGCTTCCTTCTTGGGTGCCGCTTCCTTCTTGGGAGCTGCTTCCTTCTTAGCGGGAGCTTTCTTTGCTGCTGCCTTTAACTCTTTTAAGAGAAGAGCTTTCTTTAAATTACCTTCAGCCTTAATCTTACCGGAAAGATAAGCAGCCTCCAAACCAAGCTTGCCGTTTGCAATCTGAGCAAGAACGGTATCTTCTGCGGTAACAATTACATCTCTGTCATAGTACTCATAAGGCTCAACGGAAACCTTTCCGTCCTTTACTTCCAGATAGAAAGCACCTTCGGCTTCACCGGTTACGTTAAACTGGATTGCCACATGTTCCTTTACTGCGGAAGCGTCAGCCTTTTCATAGGTCTTCTTCGCAAGTTTCACTAATTCTTCGTACGTCATTTCAATTCCTCCTAAAATCACAATTCAAAACCATATGTTTATGAATCAACAAATGCTATTATATTTATTTCACGAAAACAATGCAATTGTTTTAATTGCTAATAATTGTATGGTTTTTGGGATTTTTTTGTGCATTTTCAAATGCTATGCAAGCGCCTCGTCTATGGATTTTGCAAGCTGATCCGCACAGGAGGTTCCCCTGTTTCCGCACTGGTTTCCGCGAAGAATATCAGCGGCTTCCTGCGCATCCTTACCCTCTAAAAGACGGCCGATTGCCTTTAAATTTCCGTTGCAGCCCCCGACAAAACTTAAGTTATGAATTTTATTCTCATCATCCAGATCATAGTGAATGAGAACAGAACAAACCCCTTTGGGACGGTAATTGACTTCTTTCATGAATTTACTCTCCTTTTCCTTCTTTATAACTCTTTTATGAAAGGCCCGCTTCCACTTCTTCGGCATAACGCACCGTTTCCATCGCATCCCTGCAGTAACGGTCCGCGCCGATCTGATCCGCATATTCCTGCGTCAGCACGGCTCCTCCCACACAGACTTTCGCCCACGGTGCCTCTTTTCTTAACAGCTTTATGGTCTCTTCCATGGCCGGAACCGTTGTGGTCATAAGGGCACTTAATCCAACCAACGGAGCATGAAGCTTTACCACGGCATCCACGACGGTCTGCTCCGGAACATCCTTGCCAAGATCCGTTACGGCAAATCCGTAATTCTCCAGAATCAGTTTGACAATGTTCTTTCCGATGTCGTGAATGTCCCCGTGTACCGTTGCTATCACAAAAGCGCATCGGGAAGGGGCGCTGTCCCCGCCTTCCTTCGCCATCAAAATCTTTACCTCTTCAAACGCCGCTTTCGCCGCATCCGCCGCCATCAGCAGCTGGGGAAGATACACCTTCTTTTTCTCAAAATCCTCGCCCACGATATTCAGCGCCGGAATAACTTCCTTTTGAATCAGTTCGATGGGTTTGGTATCCTTCAAAAGCTCCCTTGCAAGCGCCGCCGTTTTCTCTTTTCTTCCGCGGATTATGGCTTCCTGCAGCGGGGAATCATAAGTTTTGCTTCCGCTCTCCGGTGCCGGTGTTCCCGTCGTCTGCGAAACGGCCGCTGCCGGTGCCGGTATGGACGAAGCGTACTCGATGTAATCCATGCAGTTTTCGTCCAGGTTGTGAAGGGCTTTGAATGCATGATAAACATTCATCATTTCCACAGAGTAAGGGTTCATGATTGCCGCCGACAGCCCTTCCTCAAGACAGAGTGCAAAAAACGTGGAGGTGACAATGTTTCTTGTCGGAAGACCGAAGGATACGTTGGACACACCGAGTGACGTATTCACACCCAGGTCATACCGTATGTCATGTACCGCTTTCATCGTGGACAACGCCGCCGTGGTATCCGCGGAAATCGTCATGGCCAGAGGATCGAAAATCAGATCTTTCTTTTCGATTCCGTATTCGGCCGCCTTTGCAATAATTTTCTTTGCGATTTCCACTCTGGTTTCGGCATCCGAAGGAATTCCGCCTTCGTCCAGTGTCAGTGCCACGACAAAACCGCCGTATTTGGCCACCAGGGGAAAGACTCCTTCCATAACCTCTTCCTTGCCGTTTACGGAATTGACCATTGCCTTTCCGTTATAGCAGCGCAGGGCCCTTTCCATGGCAGCAAGATCCGTGGTGTCGATATTTAACGGACAGTCGCTGACTGCCTGCAGTTCTTTTACAACCGTTTCCAAAAGTTCGGGTTCGTCGATTTCCGGCAATCCGACATTGACATCCAGAAGCTGAACACCCGCATCCTGCTGTTTTAAGCCTTCCGAAAGAATATAGTCGATGTCCCTCTCCCTTAACGCCTGCTGAAAGCGCTTCTTTCCGGTCGGATTGATTCTCTCCCCGATCAGAACGGGGGAGGTTCCGAATTCCACCGCATGGGTATAGGACGATACCAGCGAAATTTCATTTTTCACCACGGGAACCGGTTCGATTTTTGCTGCGGCCGTCGTCAGCTCTTTGATAAAATCCTGCGTCGTACCGCAACATCCGCCCGCAATCCGGACACCCTTTTGCAAAAGTTTCGATACGGAAGATGCAAAATCTTTTGGCGAAACATCATATACGGTTTTGCCGTTCTCCGTACGCGGAAGACCGGCGTTGGGTTTTAACAGTACGGGAACGGACGCATATTTTAAATACTCTTCCACAACGCCGATTAACTGATCGGGTCCCAGCGAACAGTTCGCGCCGATGGCATCCGCATGCATGCCCTCCAGCATCGCAACCATGGCTGCCGGGGATGCACCTGTCATCAGTTTTCCGTCGCTGCCGTAAGCATTGGATACAAAAACGGGAAGATCTGAATTCTCTTTGGCCGCAAGAAGGGCCGCTTTGGTATCGTAGCTGTCGTTCATGGTCTCGATAAAGATCAGATCCGCACCTGCTTCCACACCGATTCGCACCGTTTTGGCATAAACCGAAACCGCATCTTCAAATTCGTAATCACCGTAAGGTTTTAAAAGTTTTCCGATGGGTCCTATGTCAAGCGCGATATATTTTTCCTGTGTTCCGAGGCTGCTTTCCTTTGCCTTTTTGGCATTGTCAAAAGCGGCCAGAATCAGACTCCTTAATTCGTCTTCCTCAAATTTCAGCGAGTTGGCTCCGAAAGTGTTTGCCAGAATAATATTGCTGCCTGCGTCAAAATAGCCTTTCTGAATCCGGATGATTTCCCCGGGATGGGTCACATTCCAGCGCTCCGGCAGTTCTCCGGGTTTCAGCCCCGCTTCCTGCAGAAGTGTTCCCATTCCTCCGTCCAGAAACAGAAAATGATTCTTCATGTACTCCAGAATATTCATACTATGATTCCCCTCATGCCAGACGCTCCAGCCCGATGATTGCCGTCACCGATTTGGACGGAGCCATCAGGTAAGAGTCGCTTAGCGTTATTCCCATCCTTCTTGTGGCATCGAGCGAACCCAGGAATTCCTTCTGCACCGAAATCGGCAGATCGCCGAAGCCCGGCGAAAATCTCGGGTGTGCCTTTAAGCGGTATTCTGCCGCCTCTTCTCTAACCTCGTTGTTAAAAAGGTTGCACAAAGACTCAACGCGTTCCGCTCCGAGTCCCTGCAAAATGGCGGCTTTCGAGACTTCGCTTCTTTCATATCTTCGAATATACCGGTCCACTCCCGGTCCCACGGTTGCCGCAAAAAGAATCACGCCACTGCAGCCTTTTAAGTTCTTTTTTAACAGCTTTGAATGCTGGGCAAACGGAAGAACGGGAAAGCCTTCTTCATCCCACTGTAAAGACATACAAAGAAATCCCACTTTATAAAATAAACTCCCGCCGATTTCCTCAAGGGCTTCAAGCACCGCTTTCTCTCCGGCTTCGGGGGCACTGTGGGCAGGCATCCCCGCATAGCGCAAAGCCTCCGGCAGATTAAAATCCACCGTTTCGTATTCTTTGTATACCGGGACGGCTCTGTAGGATTCTTCCAAAATTCCCGCCCCGAGTTTTTCCAAAAACTCCCGCATCCGGAATCCTTATCCTTCCACTCCGAAATCCTTCCAGAGAATATCGGAGAGATTGTTCATAATTGCCTTTGCCACATCCGGTTTGTTCATCGAATAAACGTGAACGTTGGTCACACCGTTGGCGTAAAGATCGATAATCTGATCCGTCGCATACGCAATTCCAGCCTGCTTCATGGCTTCGGGATCCTTTCCGAAATAATCCACAATTGCCTTAAACCGTTGCGGCATAAAGGAACCGGAAAGTTTAATGGCCCTCTCGACCTGATTTGCATTGGTGATGGGCATGATACCCGGAAGCACGGGCACGGTAATCCCCGCCTCACGGATTTTATACAGATAGTTATAAAACAGATTATTGTCAAAAATCATCTGGCTGGTTAAGAAGTCCACGCCGGCATCCACTTTTTCTTTTAAGTGCTTAATGTCTTCTCTCTGGTCGGAACTTTCGGGATGCACCTCGGGATAGCACGCAGCACCGATACAGAAATCGTATCCGCTTTCCTTAATCTCACGAATCAGTTCCACCGCATAACGGTAATCCCACTTGCTGCGGTCTCCCGCTTCAAGCTCCGGCGTCAGATCCCCGCGAAGCGCCATGATGTTATCGATTCCCATGGAATGCATTTCTTCGATTTTATCCCTTACCATGGCACGGGAAGAGGAAACGCAGGTTAAATGCGCAAGCGTGGGCACGCTGTATTTGTCTTCAATGTCCTTTGCGATATCCAGCGTATAACGGCTGGTTCCGCCACCTGCACCGTAAGTAACACTCATAAAGGCCGGCTTGCAGGCCGCGATTTCTTCCGTTGTTTTCTTTACGCTCTCAAAACCGGACTCCTTCTTCGGGGGAAAAACCTCAAATGAAAGAGACATGTTTTTCCGGTTTAAAATATCAATAATCTTCATTGTTACCTCCAAGTTTCGGCTGCTTTTTTTAAGACTTCGGCAACGTCGTTCGAACTCTTTTCTATTTTTACATTACCCGGACCTTTTGCGCAACCGAAAGGAACGAAAAAAATAATCAAAATAAGGAGAAGCAACGCCGTTTTTTGGAATTTTTCATTTCGCGCCTCCCCTTGCGATAAATCCGATTAAGCAGCAGATTCCGAAACCGGCCAGATCGGCGGCCACAATGGTGGCTCCGACCGGGGTTTGCGCAAGAATGGAAACGATGACTCCCAGAATCGTGCAGACCACGGAGAAAACAGCCGAGAATACGGTTACGGATTTAAAATTCCTGAAAATCCGCATTGCCGACAGTGCCGGGAAAATAACCAGGGCGGAAATTAAAAGCGAGCCCACCAGCTTCATGGCAAGAACGATAATGACCGCAATGACAATCGCAATTAAAAGATTGTAAGCACCGGTCGGTGTTCCTACGGCTTTGCCGAAATTCTCGTCAAAGGTCACCGCAAAGATTTTATTGTAAAAGAATACAAACAACGCAATCACCAGTATCGACAGAATGATGCAGACCACAACCTCCGGTCCGGTTAAGGTAAGAATCGCCGTGGAACCGAACAGTGTGCTGCAAACATCCCCCGTAAGATTCGATGAGGGTTTGAAAATATTCATAATCAGATACCCGAAGGCCAGCGCGCCCACGGAAATCATGGCAATGGCCGCGTCGCCTTTAATCCTGGTATTCGAACCGGTACGAAGCAAAAGTACGGCACTGATTACCGTAACCGGAAGAATAATCAGCATCTGATTGGTCAGCCCGATCACGGCGGCAATGGACATGGCACCGAATGCCACATGGGAAAGTCCGTCCCCGATAAAGGAAAAGCGCTTCAAAACCAGCGTCACTCCGAGAAGCGACGAGCAAAGCGCAATCAGTACGCCGACAATCAGGGCATACTGGACAATGGGACGGCTTAAATAGAAAATCAACAGATCAATCATTCTTTCCGTCCTCCTGCTTTCGTAAAAAATATTTTCCTTCCCTGCTTTGCAGATACTCTTCCTTTGTTCCGAAGAAGACCGTATCACCTATGTGCAGAATGTGGCTTGCGTATCTTACGGCCGCATCAATGTCATGGGACACCATGATAATGGTGATGCCCTCTTTATTCAGTCCCTCAATCAGTTCATACATCTGTGCGGTTACTTTGGGATCCAGTCCCGAAACCGGCTCATCCAGAAGAAGTACCTTTTCGGCCGCACAAAGTGCCCTTGCCAGAAGAACCCTCTGCTGCTGTCCTCCGGAAAGATCTCTGTAACAGCGGTCAGCCAGGCTGAAAATATCCATCCGTTTCATGTTATCTTCCGCAAGCTTTTTCTCCGCGCGGTTGTAAAACGGGCGCAGGCCGCATTTTGCCTGACAGCCCGAAAGAACGATTTCTTTCACGGATGCCGGAAAGTCCTTCTGTACAGGAGTCTGCTGCGGAAGGTACCCGATCTCGTTTTTGCGAAGACCGTCTCCCGTAATCAGCTCTCCCCCGAGCGGTTTCTGAAGGTTTAAAAGGGTTTTTACAAGCGTGCTTTTTCCGGATCCGTTTTCTCCGACAATACACAGATAGTCGCCGGGATTCACTTCAAAACTGATGGGATCCCCGACGGCTTCTCCTTCATAACCGACAATCAGATTTTTTGCCTCAATGTAACTCATTTGTTATTTCAACGCCTCTTTCAATACTTCCAGATTTTCTTTCATAATTCCGAGATACGTAACTCCCTCTTTTACATCGGAGTCGGTAACGGACTGCATGGAATTCATGGTTAAAATCTCCTGATTTCCGTCCTTCGTGTTGTCCCGTACGGCCTGCGCAATTCTTCCGTCACTGCTTTCAATAGTGAGAATTGCGGGAAGATGGCATTCATCCGTTTTCTGCGCAAGGAAGAGAATTGTCTTAAAGCTTGCTTCGCTTTCTGCGGAACAACCCGCAAAAGCCGCATAATATTCCAATCCGTAATCATCCGTTAAATAGCGGAACGGGAAACGGTCCCCGAACAGAACGGTCTTTTTGGATGCATCCTCACAGACGCTTTCGTATTCCCCGTTTAAGGCTTCCAGTTCGGCTCTGTATCCGGCAAGATTCTTCTCGTACGTTTCTTTGTTTTCGGGGTTAATCGTCACAAGTCCTTCTTCAATCGCGTCACAGAAAATGCCGGCGCAGCGTAAGGAAAGCCATACATGCTCGTCATATTCTTCCCCTTCTTCTGCCTCTTCCTCTTCTTCGGCTTCCATTCCCTCCACGATTTCTTCTTCCTTCGCTTCCCCGCCGAGGACATCCAAAAGTTTGATCACGACTCTGTTTTCATCGGGTGATCTTTTTAAAACATCTTCCACCCATGCGTCCGATTCCCCGCCGACATAAATGAACATGTCGCAGTTTTCAATCGCCATAATATCCGCAGCGGACGGCTGGTAACTGTGCAGATCCACACCGCTTCCGATTAAAAGTTTTAAATCGACGTTTCCGGGATTCTCTCCGAGAAGATTCTTTGTCCAGTCGTATTCCGGAAAAATTGTGGTTACCACACTGAGTGTATCGGTATTAGGACTTCCGGCTTTGCCGTTTGATCCGCCAAGCCTGCCGCAGCCGCTTAAAATCATTGTCAGGGAAAGCAGCGCGGATAAAATGATAATTCGTGTCTTTTTCATGATTTGCTTCGTCTTTCGTTCTTTTTTGCTTCTTTCTTACGCCTTTGCCGCACGGCATTCCTCGCAGATTCCGTAAAATACCGTCCGTTTGCTGTCGAGCATAAAGCCGTGATCGGCAAACAAATGATCCCGGATATGAAGGATTTCCTCGCAGTGTAAGTGAATCAGTTTCCCGCATTCCTCACATTTGGCGTGAAAACAGACTTCCTTGCCCTCATGGGTTTCTTCTCCCATGAATTCAAAGCAGGCCGGTGAATTGGCATCGATGCTGTACTTGTTTACAAGCCCCTCATCCACCAGGCTTTCAAGCTGACGGTAAACCGTAGCCTGCCCGATCGGCGTTCCCTGTTCTTTGAAGTACTCGCAGACATCCCCTGCCGTGATATGTTTCCCGGGTGTCTGCTTTAAGTAAGAAAGCAGAATTTCCCTTTGTTTTGTTTTATATTTTGGTTTCATGGTCATAATGTCACCCCGCAAAATTGAAAACCGTTCTCAAATTTTAACACCCTCATTCCGGCCTGTCAACAGATTTGAGAATTATTCTCAAATTATCCACAGGCCGCTTTCCCACCCCTTGCGCCGCTTTTCTGACTCCCGCATCACTTTCCTGCCTCCCGAAGCAAAAAAATCCCGGCACTTTCGTGCCGGGGTATCTTCGTCATCTGTTTATTCGAATTCTTCCGTCGTTTCTTTTTTCTTCTTTTTCAGCCGTTTGTTTGAACTTCTCCACACGGTGATGACGCCGCCGTAGATGGTAAGAAGGGATGCACTTAAAAGCACTCCTCCGACGATATCCGTAAGCCAGTGCACACCGCAGATCAAACGTCCGATTACGGTAAGAAGCATCAGAAATCCGACTGCTGCCTGCAAAACGACAGCCTGAACGGATTTACCGAGATACCGTCCGATAATCATGATTGTACTTCCGAACACCACACAGGCCAAAAGGGTGTGCGTGGACGGGAAGGATGCTTCCGGTACGGTATCCTCACCCATTAAAACGGGGCGGTAATTGATTACCACTTTTTCAAAGAAAACGTAGAAAATCATCATTACGGCATATAATCCGCCCGTGGAAAGAATGGTGCGGTCCACATTCTGAATGCCCCTTCTTTTTATTAACTGAAATACGCCGACACCGGCAAAGAATACGGCAGTTAAAATCGCCAGAATTCCGAGGACCTTGGTGACATTATACCAGAACATGTTTACTCCGGTCAGTGCATGAAACGCTCCGTTCAGTGCTGAGAATCCGACAACCGTAAACTGCGGTCCGATGGGTGCCACATTTACAACCTTCACCAGTACAATAAAAAGAATAAAGGCAAGCATGCCGATTCCGCCCAGTACAAACAGGCGGTTTGCAACGGCTTTTCTTTTTTTATACAGCTGTCTTTCCTTTTTTCTTAATGCTTTTTCGCGATCATTCATTCCGTTTTTACCTCGTTTTTTTCGTCCCTAAAGTTTTATCATAAAATAAAGCAAAGGGCAAATCAGCTTCCGTAAGCAACCCTTATAATGTCATCGATACCGGCTTCCTCGATGGAAACGTCCTTGATGGATTTTATCGCGGACAAATCCGCAATGATTTCCGCCGCGGTGGTATCGTTTTTCATAAACCTGTATTTCGCGATATTTCCGGCATGTTCCGTCATTTCGCATTTCTCATGTTCCGGTGCCGTTTCGTCGTAGAATTCCACCACCAGGGTTTTATACGGCGCTATCCGGTCCACAATCTGGGAAAGATTTCCGTCTTCCATCAGCACTCCGTGATTGATAATAATGATTCTCTCGCACAGTTCCTGAATATCCCCCAGATCGTGCGTGGTCAGAATGACCGTTGTTTTGCGCAGCCGGTTGATTTCCCGGATAAATTTACGCAGTGCATATTTGGAAGAAACGTCCAGACCGATGGTCGGTTCGTCCAAAAAAAGCACCTTCGGGGAATGCAGCATGGAAGCCACCAGATCCCCTTTAACACGCTGTCCTAAAGACATCTGACGGACCGGTTTGTTTAAAAGTTCCCGGACTGAGAGTATGGCATCGAGATCATCCAGTGTTTTTTCATACTCGTCCTGCTTTATCTGATAAATGTGTTTCAGAAGTTCAAAGCTCTCTCCGAGGCGAAGGTCCCAGTTTAGCTGGGTTCTCTGACCGAATACCACGCCGATGTTTTGAACCACGGCTTTTCTGTGTTTTGTAATATCCTCCCCGTTAATCAGAACGCTTCCTTTGTCTGGCGTTAAAATCCCCGACATCATTTTGATGGTCGTACTTTTTCCCGCACCGTTCGGGCCGATGAATCCTACGATCTCACCTTCCCGGATTTCAAAAGATAAATCTTTTACGGCATGAACGGTTTCGAAACGGGGTTTAAGCAGACCTTTTATTGCACCTTTCAAACCGGGTTCCTTGTGTTTTAATTTATAATCCTTGCTTAAATTCCTGACTTCTATCATTTTCAGTTTCCCGCACTTTCATATTTCGCAAGTCCAAGCGTAAAATATCCTCCCGCCAGACACATCATAACAATTCCGACAAGCAGTGTCACAAACGGAAGAAGCATTCCGTTATATATATTGTTTTCGATTCCGAGCATGCTCGATACCGGGTAGAAAGAAACCCAGCCGATCGGAATCAGATACGTCAGTATAAACTGCAGGCTTTCGGGATACATGGAAATGGGATACATCGTGGTCTTGTCCATAATTTCCTGTGTATACTGACCGAAATCCGTAGCGCTCCGGGTATGAAACGACGTGCTTCCGAGGAAAATATAGATACCCCCGCGAATCAGTGTTGCACCGATTAGCGTCACGATTACCTGAAGAACAAAAAGCGGTGTTACATGTACCGCGCATTTGACACAGCCGTAAACAAATACCAGAATACCGGGAATCAGATCCGTAATTCCGAAGATGTTAATATTCGTAAAAAAGAACTGGTACAAAACCCCGAGCGGTCTGGTCAGATACCGGTCAAACTCTCCCTCTATGACATAATAGCCCATAAACCATCCCTGTACGAAAAAGATCATCGAAAGGGCATGGGAGATGACGGAGAGCCCGTATAAAAAGGCCAGCTGTCCGTAATTCCAGCCGCCGACTTCCCCGAATGATTCCACCACGAACTTGATAATGGCAAAGCCCATGATGAACTGCAGCGGATTCGAAATCATCCATCCGGCGATATTGGCGGGATATTCGATAATTGTCATAACGGCCATTTTAATGACCTGAAGCGTTACATCCAGGTAATGGCCGAGTTCGCGAAATGCTTTTATCATCTCTAACCTCCCTGCACCATTACTTTTCTGGTGACGCGATGGTGAATCGCAAAGAAAAGTGCAAACAGCACGATCAGCCACAGAAACTGAATCTGCATCTGGGCAATCTGCTCCGCACGGTCCCCTCTGCCGATATAGATGGAAAGAGGGAGCTGGTAAATATAAACAAACGGCAGTGCTTTTAACACATTTGCAACGCCTTCCGGGAAAAACCAGATGGGAATGATACTTCCGGAAAGAAGTCTGAGAAGATGCTTTTTGACCTGAATCAGCGCATCGATATTGACCGCCGTAAAAGCAAGCATTCCGAAGAGTGCGGCAATGAGCCAGTTAATCAGAAACGAAAGAATCACGGAAAGAATAAACAACGGTAAATCATGGATATCTGCCATGCCGGGGATTTTAATCAAAAGGCCGCCGATGAGCAGAATCGGGAGCATATTCTGAAAAAGGAGGGCAATAATACTTCCGATGTCCTCCGCAAAATAAACGCCGAACAGACTCACGGGTTTCATCATGTCTGTGGCCACGGTGCCTTTCACGACGCTTTGCTCGATTCGCCGTTCCACATTCGTAAACATCAGTACCGACAGGGCGGACGAGATAATAATATACGTCAGCATGCTCTGTTCGTCCACACCGCCTACCACAGACTGATTTCTGTAAAGAGCCTTCCAGAAATAGGCAGATGTGATCATGATAATCGTCTGCATGAGAATATTTCCGTAAACGTTAAATTCGTATGTCAGACTCTTGATAATCTGTGTTTTTACGATATACAGATACTTCGCCATTCGTATTTCTCCCAGAATCCCGATCCGGTTAACCTACCGTCTTTCCAGCAGACAGACGGTTTCGCAGTGAACGGTACGGCAAAACTGATCATAGCACTGCCATGCTTTCAGCACATATCTTTCCCCGCAGAGTATTTTTAAGTCTCTAGCAAGCGTTGCGGAATCGCAGCTGACATAGACAATACGTTTCGGTTCCATGAAAAGCATGGTCGCAAGACACTTTTCGTCACAGCCTTTCCGGGGCGGATCCACCACGATGACATCCGCGGGATACATAAGCTCGGGCAGTACTTCCTCCGCCTTTCCCGTAAAGAATTCCGCGTTTGTGATTCCGTTTGCGGCAGCATTTTCCTTTGCGTCCTCAATGGCTTCGGGAATGATTTCCACTCCGTAAACCTTTCCGGCTTTCTTTGCCATAAACAGGGAAATCGTTCCGATTCCGCAGTACAGATCCCAGACCGTTTCGTTTCCCGTAAGCGCCGCATATTCCACCGCTTTTGCATACAGTTTTTCCGTCTGCACGGGATTCACCTGATAAAATGACCGGGCGGAAATCGCAAACCGGATGCCTCCGAGCCGGTCCCCGATGGTTTCTTTTCCCCAGAGAACCCTTGTCGTATCGCCCATGATGACATTTGTAAGTTTCGTATTGGTATTCAGGCAGATGCTGACTATTCCCGGCTGCGCTTCCTTCAGTTTCTTACAAAGGCGTTCCCCGTTCGGAATTTCTTTGCCGTTTGCAATCAGGCAGACCATGATTTCTCCGGTTTGAAATCCTTCCCGGATTAAGACATGACGAAGAAGACCTTTCCCCGTTTCCCCGTTATAGGCGGGTATTTTTTCTTCTTCCGCAAATTCCAGAATTGTTTTCAGAATGATTTCGTTTTCTTCTCTGCCGAGCAGACAGTCGGTATTCGGAATAATCGTATGGGTATGACCGGCATAAAATCCCACAACGTTCTTTCCGTCCTTTCCCGTCCCGAGAGGGTACTGCGCCTTGTTCCGGTACCGGACGGGGTTCTCCATGCCGACGATGTTTTCTTTGATTGAATCGATGAAGGCTTCGTCAAAACCGCCTAAACGGATCAAATTGTTCCGGACTTTGTTTTCCTTAAACCTAAGTTCCGCCTCGTAGGACATTTCCTGCAACTGGCAGCCTCCGCAGGAGCGTGCAATGGGGCATGCCGGTTCCACACGGTCCGGCGAAGGGATAATGATTTTCATCAGCCTGGCAAATCCGTAAGACTTTTTGGTCTTCATTACCTTTACTTCGACCGTATCTCCCACCACGGCATCTTTCACAAAAAGGGTAAAGCCTCCTGCTCTGCCGATGCCCTGCCCTTTTTCGTCCATATCCGTAATCTCGATTGTCGTTATATCGTTTTTACGATAAACGGTTTCCATTACTCCCCTTTCGTCAGCCTGATATTACTTTCAAACATCCTGTTATAACCCTGCCATTCGGTGCCGTGCACCTTATCGGCAAGTTCGGTAAACATTTCCATCTTTGCATCCATATCGTCCGCAAAATTAAGCGCAAGTGCCTCCGCAAGCGCGGGCACCTTCGGAGAACCGAATTCGAGCTTTCCGTGGTGAGCCAAGATGCAGTGCTCCAGTTCGTTTTTTAACGTCTCGGGGAATCCTTCGATACCGGACGCTGCCTTTTCCACGATCTGCGCACCGATGACGATATGACCGAGCAGATTTCCCTCGTCCGTATAATCGTTCTCCGGGAAGAGAGAGATTTCCCTCGTCTTTCCGACATCGTGTAAAAGCGCTGCCGTGATTAAAAGATCTCTTTTTAAAACCGGATAACGGCCGGCCATGAATTCGCAGTTTTCCGTTACGGAAACCGTATGCTCCAAAAGTCCGCCGATGAATCCGTGATGCATGCTCTTGGCTGCGGAATTTTTCTTAAACCGCTCCGCAAGAGCCGTATCCTCAATAAAAATCCGGTTTAACAATGCGTTCAGGTGCGGATTTTTAACGGAATCTATGTAGTCCGTTATCTTCTTCCACATCTCATCCACGTTTTTCTGCGTCATGGGAAAATACTGTGCCGGGTTATATTCCCCTTCTTTTGCGGGTCTCGACTGCTTGACAGAGATCTGAAGCGCTCCGTTGAAGGAAGTCACTTCGCCGTAAATATAGACGAAGTCCCCCGTTTCGAAATCGATGATGGAGGGGGAATTTACTTCCCATACCTTGGCATCCATCGTTCCCGTATTATCCTGCAGGATGACGTTCCAGTAATCCTTGCCGTTTTTGGTGACTGCGGCATTTTTCTGCTTGCAGTAGTAAATATCTCTTACCGAATTGCCTTCCTGTAAATCTTTGATTAATTTCATGCAAACTGCCTTTCTATTCCGTTTTCTCCGTAAGCGTTACCTTAACGTTGATTTTCTTATATTCGTTTCCGGACTGACGAAGCAGGGTCAGAATCAGTTCGTCTCCGGGTTTGTGATTTCGTAAATTCAGTTCTACCGCACTGACGGAATTTAAGCTGTCCGTTCCGATTGCCGTTAAAATATCGCCCGCGGCAATTCCCGTTTCCATGGCGGGGGAATCAATATCCACCTTTCGGATGAAAACGCCGTCCGGAACACCGCTTCGAATTGCGGATTCCGTAATGTCCACCATGGTAATTCCGAGGTACGGTCTTTGGATACCGTTGGACAAATCCTCAACGATTTTACGAAGTTCGGAAATACCGATGGCCGAAATCTGGTTGGAAAGATCCGCGTTGTTGTATTTCTGATTCAGAACGCCGATAATCTGTCCCTTGGTATTAATCAAAAAGCCTTCTGCATTATGGCTTCCGTAAATATCGGTGGTGATCAGTTTGTAATTGTGGTCCGGTGTATAAACCACGGTTGAGCAGGAAGTAATAATGCCGTATCCCACGGAATCGGAATATCCCATCGGATCTCCCACGGCGATGACCACATCCCCTTCCCGGTTTCCGATGTTGGAGTTTCCGAGAGAGGCATAAACTAGCTGTTCCTTCGTTACAGAGGTAATTTGGGTTAGGGGAACACAGATTACGGCAATGTTGGTATCCTTATCGTATGCAACCAGTGTTCCTTCCGTCTCTTCCCCCGTCGGAAAAACAATGTCGATTTCGGTACAGGAGGCAAGGAAACTGTAATTGGAAACGATGTAAAGATCCGTTCCGTTATCCGCCACAATCAGACCGGAGACACTGCTCTTTTTTTCATAAACATTGCTGAACCAGTCCACTTCCGAAGAGGAACCGTTAACAACAACCATGCTTTTTTTCACTTCTTCCGCCAGGGAAGCCAGTTTGCCGTAAAGCTTCTGATAATCCTCGATTTCGATTTCCGATTTCTGAATGGAGCTTGCGACCGGTTCCGATGGTTCTTCCTTGTCCAGTTCCTGCTGCTCTTTTACCATGTTTTCGGGCAGGACCTCATTGACTTCCTCGGGAAGTGTCGGGTCGGGCAGGGAAATGGAGACTTTCTCCTCTTTCGGAGAAACCATTTTTGTAAGAATCGGCTCCAAAAGAATAAACGCAAGCGAAGCAACAATACCGAACATAATGGCCATTGCTCCGGTGGTAAAAGCCCGTTTGAACAGTTTCCTTTTGTTTATGGGGCGCTTCTTGATTTGTTCCTGCATAAAGGAATAATCGTCGTTTTCCTGTTTCTTCTCCATGCCAAACTCCTTTCGCACCTTCTATCCTACCACATTTTCCTGTGCTTTTGTACTGTCAATTCCCCTTTGTTTATGCTATGATAAGTGAGTGGAAAAAGGAGTTTTATGAACGAAAAATCACTTCACATTCTTGAATACGACAAAGTCATAAACATGCTTGCTTCCCAGGCGCATTCCGCCCCGGGAAAAAAGCTCTGCGAGGAACTTCTGCCCATGACCGATCTTCGTCTGATTGAGCAGGCCCAGACGGAAACGGCGGATGCGGTGGCAAGATGCATCCGTCTCGGACGGCTTTCCTTTGCGGGGAACCGCGATCTTTCGTTCTCCTTAAACGCACTCTCCCTGTCTTCCTGCCTCTCCATGGCAGAACTGATTCATATTGCGGAAGTCTGCGAATGCGCCGCGAGAGTTTCCAAATACGGAGAAAAAGAACATCCCGAGGATCCTTCCGATTCCCTGACTTCCCGGTTTGAGGCTCTCCATCCGCTTACGAACGTTTCGCGCGAAATCAGACGCTGTTTAATCAGCGAGGAAGAAGTAGCCGACGATGCCAGTCCGGAGTTAAAAAACATCCGCAGACAGCGTCTTGTCATCGGCGATAAAATACATACCGAATTAAACCACATGGTAAACACTTCCCTTCGGACCTACCTGCAGGATGCCGTTATTACCATGCGAAATAACCGTTACTGCCTCCCCGTGAAGGCGGAATACAAAAATGCCGTTCACGGCATGATTCACGATCAGTCGAAAGCCGGCTCCACCTTCTTTATCGAGCCCGCGCAGATTGTGGAATACAACAACAGACTCTCCGAACTCGAAAGTGCGGAAAAAGAGGAAATCGAAAAGATTTTACTTTCGCTTTCTGCTTTTGCGGGAGAATATATTACGGAGCTGGCGGCAAACTGTAAAGTGCTGACGGAGCTTGATTATATTTTTGCCAAGGCTTCCCTTGCACTTCTTATGAAGGCCGGCAAGCCCGAATACGTAAACGAACGGATTCTTGAAATCCGTAAAGCCAGACATCCGTTCATCGATCCCGCGAAGGTGGTTCCCGTCGACATCCGTCTCGGGGACGAATATCTTCTGCTGATTATTACCGGGCCCAATACCGGCGGTAAAACGGTATCGTTAAAAACCACGGGACTGTTATGTGCCATGGGACAGGCCGGGCTTCATATTCCGGCCCTTTCGACCTCGAAGTTATGTGTATTCCGCGAAATATACGCAGACATCGGCGATGAACAGAGCATTGAGCAGTCGTTAAGTACCTTCTCCGCCCACATGACCAACATCATTTCCATTCTGCGTCATGCCGACAAAGAATGCCTTTGTTTATTCGATGAACTCTGCGCCGGTACCGATCCTTCGGAAGGAGCGGCACTGGCAATTTCCATTCTGCGCTCGCTTCGGGACCGCGGCAGTCTTACCATGGCAACCACGCATTACAGCGAACTTAAAATTTTTGCCTCCACCGCTCCCCTGACGAAGAATGCAAGCTGCGAATTCAATGTGGAGACACTCTCACCCACTTATAAGCTCCAGATCGGCATCCCCGGAAAGAGCAACGCATTCGCCATCTCCTCCAAACTGGGACTTCCGAATGATATCATCGAAGATGCCAGAAAGGAAATTACGGAGAGCAGGGAGAATTTCGAGGATGTGATTGCGGGCCTCGGAACACTCAAAAAGGAACTGGAAGAAAAAGAAGCCTCCATTGAGGAAAGTCTTGCGGAAATCGAAAAACTCCGGTCACAGCTTAAGGCGCAGAATATATCTCTTGAAGAGAAGAAAGAGCGAATCCTCCGTCGGGCCAACGAGGAAGCGAAGGAAATCCTCGAGGAAGCCAAAGAGACCGCCGATGCGGCCATCCGCTCCTATCATAAGGGATCCGATATCCGGGACATGGAAAAAACCAGAGACGGTCTTCGGAACGCCATCAAGGATAAGAAAAAAAATCTGACTCCGAAAATCCCGGAAAAAACAGACAGGAAGATTCCGAAGCCGGAAGAAATAAAAAAAGGCGATTACCTGGAAATCATGTCCATGCAGCTTACCGGCTATGTGAAAACACTGCCGGACGCAAAGGGGAATTTTTTCGTTACCTGTGGTATGATGCAGGTAAAGACCAATGCGAAAGATGTCTGCTACGCAACAGAGCCTGAGAAGAACCCGCAGAAGAACAGCGGCGGCAAAAGCGGAAATTACTCCGGAACCTTCTCCAAGGCGAAGAACATCTCTCCCGAAATCAATCTGCTCGGACAGACGGCGGATGAGGCCATCGCCAATCTCGATAAATATCTGGACGATGCCTACATGTCACACCTTCATTCCGTCCGCGTGGTACACGGCAAGGGTACGGGAGTTTTAAGAGATGCCGTGGCAAAGCATCTGCGCAAATTGTCGTATGTGGAGAGTTTTCATCTCGGGGAATACGGCGAAGGAGACGCCGGTGTTACCATCGTGAATTTTAAATAGAAAGAAAAGAGGGGAATTATGAATAAACAGAAAATTCTGATTGTCGATGATGACAACAACATTGCAGAGCTGATTTCTCTGTATCTGACCAAGGAATGCTACGAAACCATGATCGTGGGCGACGGAGAAGCGGCGCTCGAAGCCGTTCCCGCATTTGAGCCGAACCTGATTCTTCTCGACTTAATGCTTCCCGGAATCGACGGCTACACCGTCTGCAGGGAAGTCCGTTCCAAATGCACCACTCCGATTATCATGCTCTCCGCAAAAGGTGAGATTTTCGATAAAGTTCTGGGCCTTGAAATGGGTGCCGACGATTATATGCAAAAACCTTTCGACTCCAAGGAACTGGTGGCCCGTGTGAAAGCGGTTCTTCGCCGCTACAAACCCGCTGCCGCTCCGGCTGTTATGGAAGAAAAATCGGACCGGACCGTGGAATATCCGGGACTTACGGTATCCTTAAGCAATTATTCCGTGCTCTATCAGGGAGCTTCCGTGGATATGCCTCCGAAGGAACTTGAGCTTTTGTTCTTCCTGGCATCTTCCCCCGGACAGGTTTTCACCAGAGAACAGCTCTTAAATCAGATCTGGGGCTATGATTATACCGGTGATACCAGAACCGTTGACGTTCACATCAAAAGAATCCGTGAGAAAATCAAAGACACTCCCGACTGGCGTATCGATACCGTCTGGGGCGTAGGTTATAAATTTCTTGTACTGAGACACTGATATGCGAAAAGCTTTGTATTTTAAATTCATACTGGCCTATCTGATTTTTGCCTTCTTCGGCTTCTTCATGATTGCCACCTTCGGTGCAACCATGATTCGCAATCAGCTGGTACAGCACGAGGCGGATGCCCTTTACAAAGAGGCAAACCGCATCGCGAATACGTATGCCTCCGACCTTTACACCAACCGGGCGGCGCTCGATACCGTCATGCAGCAGCTGGACTTTCTGGATGACTATCTTTCTGCGGAAATCTGGATTATCAACCCTTCCGGACTGATTGTTCTTGATTCCGCCTCCCCCATCGAAGTTGCCAACCCGCCTACCGTGGAAGGGTTCGATTCCACGGTATATACCGGAAAGTATTACTCCGTCGGAGATTTTTTCCATTTCTATGACCATGAGGTTTTAAGTGTTTACTCTCCCATCACCGACGGTTACAAGGTACAGGGATATGTATTCATTCACAAGCCCATGGAAGAAATTCGCAAACTTTCCGAATCCATGATTAACATTTCCTACATCATGTTCGGAATCTTTCTTCTGCTTTCCATGATCATCCTGATTTTCTTCTCCGAGGTGGTTTACAAACCCCTTCGTAAAATCACCACGGCAACGGAACAGTATGCGGAAGGCAACCTGCATTACAGTTTCTCCGTCGATTCCAACGACGAGATGGGCTATCTGGCCGCCACCCTTTCCTACATGGCAAGCGAGCTTTCCAAGGTGGAGGATACGCAGAAAAAACTCGTCGCCAATGTTTCCCATGACTTCCGTTCTCCCTTAACTTCCATCAAGGGCTATTCCGAAGCCATGCTCGACGGAACCATTCCGCCCGAGATGCATGAAAAATATCTGGCCATTCTCGTAAATGAGTCCGAACGTCTGATTAAACTTACCAACAATCTGCTGACGTTAAACAACTTAAACACCGAGGGACTGATGCTGGATATCAGCGTTTTTGACATCAATGACATCATCCGCAAAACCGCCCAGACCTTTGAGGGCAGCTGCCGTGAAAAGAAGATCACCTTAAACCTGATTCTGACCGGCGAAGTGCTGTACGTGAAAGCCGATATGGGTAAAATCCAGCAGGTTTTATACAACCTTCTGGACAATGCCATCAAGTTCTCCAACCGTGATTCCGAAATCCGGATTTCCACAACGGAGAAGCACCGCAAGGTATTTGTCAGCGTAAAGGATTTCGGTATCGGTATTCCGAAGGAAAGCATCGGACAGGTCTTTGACCGTTTCTACAAAACCGACTCTTCCCGAGGCAAGGACAAAAAAGGCACCGGTCTGGGACTTTCCATTGCCCGTGAAATTATCCGTGCTCACAACGAGAACATTAATGTAACCAGCACCGAAGGCGAGGGAACCGAATTCACTTTCTCCCTTCCGGTGGAATACGATGAAAATGCGGAAAAAACCGAAGAAAACGAGGAAAGTTAGAATAAAATGCCTAAATTTGAGCAGAAATTCGCAGATTTTTTTACCAAACACTCTTCCGTTCTGTTTTTTATTGTGATAACCGTACTGGGAATAGCAATCCGTTTTGTCGGAAAAAACTTTCTTTCGAGCGACATGTACAATTTCCTGATTCCCTGGTTTGATACCATGAAAGAACATGGCGGTCTTGCCGGATTAAAGAACCAGGTCGGCGACTACAACGTTCTTTACCAGACCTTTATCGCCGTCATGACATACATTCCGTTAAATCCCATGACACAGTATAAACTTCTTTCCTGTGCCTTCGATTTTCTGCTTGCATTCTTCTTAGCCGCCTTTGCGTGCCGGTTAAAGCAGAGCCCGCTGTTCGGAACGCTGTTTCAGAGTGTCTATGCCGTAATCCTCTTTCTTCCCACGGTCGTTTTCAATTCGGCTTTCTGGGGACAGTGCGATTCCATGTATGTCTTCTGCCTCATTCTCGTTTTGCTTTTGATGCATAAGAATAAATACCTTCCCGCTTTTATCGTCCTCGGCATTTCCTTTGCCCTGAAATTCCAAACGGTATTCTTCCTGCCGTTTTTGGTTTCTTTCTATTTTGTAAAAAAGAAGTTCAGCGCGGGACTGTTCGCCGTATCCGCTCTTTCCTTCTGGCTGTGCGGAGGAGTGGCATATATCTTCGGTCGAAATCCTTTAAGCCCCTTTACCGTATACTTTTCGCAGACGCAGACCTATGACCATATGTACTTAAACGCAAGAAGCATCTGGCAGCTTTTCGGCGATGATTATCCTCGCCTTTCCGGCTTCGCCGTTTTACTGACTCTGGGAATCTGCGGTCTTGGATTTTACATGATTCTTCAAAAGAAAAAAAGAATGGATTCCTCCATTCAGATTCTGAATACGATTGCATGGTTTGCCTGGGTTTGTATTTTCTTCCTGCCTGCCATGCATGACCGCTATGCATATTTTCTGGATCTCATTCTGCTGCTTTTGGCCTTCTTAGATAAAAAATACATAAAATTCGCCGTATTCTCGTTACTGTTAAGCTTCATGGCTTATCCTGCCTTCCTGATTTTCAGCAACGGCGTAACAAGAGCGGATGCGTTTATCGAATTCTTCGTATTTGCTTATTATACCTACGTAATTATGCAGCCGGACGAGAACCGGCCGGTGGAAGTTTCGGCAGCTGCCTGGTAAAAGATTTTCAGATGCTGCTCTTCCAGCTTAAACGATGAAGCTCTCCGTTCTTTTGCATGCCGGCAAATTCATTCTGACGAAGTGCCTCATACAATACAACGGCAACCGAATTGGCAAGATTTAAGGACCTGATCTCTTCCTTCATGGGAATACGTATGCAGGTCTCTTCATATTCAATCAGAATTTCTTCGGGGATTCCCCTGGACTCGTTACCGAACATAATATAATCATCCGGCCCGAAGTTTACGTCGCAGTAGTTTTTGTGCGCCTTTGTGGTCGCCATGTAAAGGCGCGGGTGCGTTTCCAACCCGTCAGGAGCACCTTCGTTATCCTGACCGTCAGGTGCATCCTCGTTACCCTGACCGTCCCCTGTTTTCGTCGTTTGAAGCAGGGCGGGATTTTTCATCAGAAAATCTTCGAAATTGATGTATCGTCTGACGTCCAGTTTCTCCCAGTAATCCATGCCGGCACGTCTGATTTCTTTTTCATCCAGGCGAAAACCGAAGGGCTCAATTAAATGAAGGACGCTGCCCGTTGCGACGCAGGTCCTTCCGATATTTCCCGTATTCAGTGCAATGCCCGGCTGGTGAAGCACAATGTTCATCTTATGTTTTTCCTTTATTCTTTTCCGGCACGGAGGTTTTCAACAAAGCGTGCCAGTCTTCCGATTGCCAGTTTTAAGTCTTCCAGAGAATAGGCATAGGAGATACGAAGGAAACCTTCGCCGCAGTCGCCGAATGCCGTTCCGGGTACTACCGCAACCTTCTCCTTTTGAAGAAACTCCAACGCGAATTCCTCGCTGGTTAATCCGAATTCCTTAATGCAGGGGAAGACATAGAATGCTCCTCCCGGCTCAAAGCAGGGAAGACCCATTTCTTCAAACGCATGAAGCAGATATCGTCTTCTCTGATTGTAAGCTTCGCGCATCATGGCCACATCTTCCTCGCCGTTCTTTAATGCCTCCACGGCAGCGTACTGGCTGGTGGTGGGAGCGCACATGATGGCGAACTGATGCAGTTTAATCATCTGTTTTAGAATCATCTCCGGTCCGCAGGCATATCCGAGTCTCCATCCGGTCATGGCAAAAGCCTTGGAGAAACCGTTAATCATAATGGTTCTCTCCTTCATTCCGGGAAGGGAGGCGATGGATACATGATCGCCCGCATAAGACAGTTCGGAATAGATTTCATCCGAAATGACAAAGATGTCTTTCTCGATAATAATCCTGGCAATGGCCTCCAAATCCTCTTTCTCCATAATGGCACCGGTGGGATTGTTGGGGAATGCCAGAATCAGAACCTTGGTTTTCTCCGTAATGGCATCCAGCAGTTCTTCGGGTGTCAGACGGAAGCGGTTTTCGTTTTTTAAATTGATGATGACGGGAACTCCGTCGGCCATCTTCGTACAGGGTACGTAGGATACGTAGCACGGTTCCGGAATAATGACTTCGTCACCGGGATTGAGCATGCAGCGAAGGGCCACGTCAATCGCTTCGGATCCGCCGACTGTCACCATGATTTCTTTCATGGGGTCGTACGATATACCCTGTTTTCTTTCGATATATTTACGGATTTCTTCTCTTAATTCCTTCAGACCCGCATTGGATGTATAGAAAGTTCTGCCCTTTTCCAACGCATAGATACCCTCGTCACGGATGTGCCAGGGGGTATCGAAATCCGGCTCGCCCACGCCGAGAGAGATGGCATCCTTCATTTCGCTGACAATGTCAAAGAACTTCCGGATTCCGGACGGTTTTACTTCTATAATTTTATCACTTAGGGGATTACGCATGTCTGCTTCCTTCGTTTTTGAAATAATTCAAACCCTTCCTTCGGGTTTTATGAAACCTTCCCGGCCCCTCTTACGGAGTCATCTTTAAGCGGGTATCCTCATATTTCTTCGCCATGATGGTCCCGTGATCTTTATACTTCTTTAAGATAAAATGGGTAGCCGTGGAAAGCACGGTATCCAGGGTGGAAAGCTTGTCCGATACAAAAGACGCAACTTCCTTTAATGTCTTTCCCTCAAGGGTTACCAAAAGGTCGTATCCGCCGGAGAGCAGATAAACGCTGTTTACTTCGGGATATTTGTAAATTCTCTCCGCGATGGAATCAAATCCCTGTCCTCTCTGGGGTGTTACTCTGACTTCAATCAGGGCGGAAACCTTCTCGATGGAGGTCTTTTCCCAATCGATTAAGGTATGATAACCGCAGATGATTCCTTCCTCTTCCATGGCCCGGATTTCATTGGCCACATCGATTTCCTCTTCGCCGAGAATAATGGCAAGTTCCTTTAAATCCACTTTGCTGTTTTTCTCAATGATGGTAAGAATTTTCTCTCTCATAATTCTCTCCTTTATCCAATCTCTGAAATGGAATCGCCGCGTCTCGGTTCCAAAAACCGTTCCTCGTCGTCGTAATATACTACCCTTTTCTTAGCTTCGTGTTCCCTGCCGATTACCGCCGCCGGAATGCCGGAAGCATTCAGATCTTCCGCCAGTCTTTCGGCATACTCTGCCAAAACAAGGATACAGCCCTTCGCATAGAGCCGGTAGGGATCAATATCAAAATAATTACAGATTTCAATGGTCTGCTGTTTTACGGGAATTTTTTTTAACGTAACGGCAAAGCCCGTACGGTACCTCTCCCCGAGTTCCCATAAGGCCGCAAAGACGCCGCCGTCCGAAACCGGAACAACTTCCCCGGTCCCGTAGTACGCTTCCTTTTCCTTTAGGAATTCCATAACAGGCACTTCATAGGACTCCCCGGAGAATTTCACGGCTTCTTCCGTAAAACGGACGGGAAAGTGCCCGGCAAGCCGGTCGAAGTTTTCCTTCGCAAGTATCCCCGCTCCCGCGCCTCCGGCATATCCTGCCATTACAATTCCGCGTTCCATCCCGTTACCTTGCAAAATAGCTGACGGTAGGAATCACCATAGCGATTACCAGTGCAAGAATGATAATAATCGCAAGAATCTGTTTGGATTTTTTATTGTGAAAATTAATCATAGTTTGTTTCCCTTCTGCAAAAACGCATACTGCCAAACACAACTCGAATTATAGATGATTCTCGCTCTTTTGGCAAGTTTACGCCCTTTATCTGCTTCGCGCCGAAGGACATAAATCCCGAAGGAAGCACTCTTCGCATTTCGGTGTCGGTGCTTTGCAGATTGTCCTTCCCAGGCGGATGATGTGAATGTTGTAAAGAATCCAATGGTCCTTCGGCAGCTTGTCCATCAGATCGAATTCAATCCGGACGGGATCCTCCTGCGTCGTAAAACCAAGTTTATTGCTGATTCGTTTGACATGTGTATCCACGACTATACTGTCGATATGGTAGATATTTCCGCGAATGACGTTGGCCGTCTTTCTGCCGACACCGGGAAGTGCCGTCAGGCTTTCTAAATCCGACGGGACCTCTCCGCCGTATTTTTCTACCAGTTCTTTTGCACAGGCAATGATGTTCTTTGCCTTGTTATGATAAAATCCGGTGGACCGGATATCCTGCTCAAACTCCTTTAAGTCTGCATTAGCAAACGCTTCCGGTGACGGATATTTTACAAACAGATCCTTTGTAACGAGATTGACTCTCTCATCGGTACACTGTGCGGACAGGATGGTGGCAAACAAAAGCTGCCAGGCATTGTCGTGATTTAAATAACACTTATACTCCGTACCGTACTGCTCATCAAGACGTGTAAGAACTTCTTCGACGCGGTTCTTTGAAATCCCTGTTTTTTCACCGGCCTCTTGCGCTGCCTTTTTTCCGGATTTTTTCGCGGCCTTTTTCACCGGCTTTTCGGGTTCGGGCGATGAAGTCAGGGTTTCTTCTTTTTCCAAAACCACCGTACCTTCAAGCCGGAAGGTTTCCCCCTCTTTTCGAACCTTTAAAACCCCGCCAGGTTCTTTAAAGCTCCATGACTTTTTCCGGGGATTTTTTTCGGATAAAAATGCCGCAAGCGCCACGGATCCGCTTCCGCAGGAATTCTCCCAGACCGCCGTCATGGGACTGGGAACATATACAAACGGCGTCATTTCACTGAAATCCTGATTTACAAACAACAGTCCGAGCGAGTCTGCCTTTAACTGCTTACACCACAGAGCCGCCGCCTTCTTTGCCTTACTCTTTGCAAAACTTCGGGGCCGGATAATCACATGCGTGATTCCGGGAAGTTTTACGACGGGGAAGAGGTATTCCTTTTCCTCCAGGGTAAGCTTTTTTTCCGTTACCTCAGCCGTTCCGGGCATGGAAACCAGTCCTTTGTTTTTCGTCACCTTCACGCTGACCGGTTCCTTCGCTCCCGATACACACAACGCCACTTCTTCTTTTGCAAGTCCTCTTTTTACGGCCAGTACACCCGCACACATGGACGCATTGCCGCAGAACTCTCCGCCGGCCATTTCGAGTTTTAACGATTCCGACCGGGTAAAGTCAACAAAACCCACCTGCTCGGCAGTGGGTTGTTTTTTCATAAGTAAAGCTGCTGTCTTGGCATAATCCTTTCGGGGAACCGGGGACTCCACCAGAATCGTCCGGTTTCCGGTCGGATTCATTAAAACATACCGGATATCCATGTGTCTGAATCCTTTACTCTTTATAACTCTTCAAAAACTGCTTCGTTCTTTCCTGCTGCGGGTTTCCGAATACATCTTCGGGATCTCCCTCTTCCACAATCACGCCGCCGTCCATAAAGATTACACGGTTGCTGACGGCTCTTGCAAAGGACATCTCATGCGTAACGATTACCATGGTCATTTTCTCCTCCGCAAGCTGGCGGATGATTTTTAAAACCTCTATGGTAAGCTCCGGATCGAGTGCCGATGTCGGTTCGTCAAAAAACAGCACTTCTGGCTTCATGGCAAGGGCACGTGCGATGGCCACACGCTGCTGCTGTCCGCCGGATAAGTTGCAGGGATAGGAATCTGCCTTGTCCGCAAGTCCCATTTTACCTAAAAGGACTCTTGCTTCCGCTTCCACTTCCTTTTTATCGCGGCCCAAAACGGTAACCGGCGCATCCATTACGTTTTTCAGTACCGAATAGTGCGGGAAAAGATTAAACTGCTGGAAAACCAGACCGAAATAATGCTTAATCTCTTTCATCTGTGCCTTTCCGGCATAAACGATTTTACCGGAATTCTCGGTATATGCGGCGGTTTTTCCCATATATACGATTTCTCCGCCGTCAATCTTTTCAAGAAACGTTGCACAGCGAAGCAGCGTCGATTTGCCGCTTCCGGATGGTCCGATGATGCTGACAACCTCCCCGTGATGAACGGACAGATTGATGTCCTGCAACACGGTCAGCGCGTCAAATACTTTATGGATATTGCTCATTCGAAGGATTTCGTCACCCATTGTCTGATCCTCATTTTACTTATAATACTGCATGGATTTTTCGATTCGTTTCATGATGCCTGCCACGACGTAATTGGCTACAAAATAGAAGACTCCGGCAACCACAAAGGGAAGGAACGATGTCTGTGATGCGGAAATCTGCTTTGCCAGGGAGAATACTTCCGCGTAAGCCAGAGCCGACGCAAGGGAGGTATCCTTTACAAGCGTAATCACCTCGTTGGTGATGGCGGGCAGAATCCTTTTGATTACCTGGGGCAGAATGATTTTAAAAAATGTCCGGACTTTGCTGTAACCGAGAATCTCCGCTGCCTCATACTGTCCCACGGGCATGGAATCGATTCCGCTTCGATAAATCTCCGCAAAATAAGCCGCGTAGTTCATGATAAAACCGATTAACAGTGCCGGGAATTTGTATCCGCGGATACTCAGGCCGAAAATATAATACGGTCCGAAATACCATACAAGAAGCTGCAGCATTAACGGCGTTCCGCGCATGATGGCTATGTAGATTTCCGTAATCCACGCGATGGGTTTGAATTTTGACTTCTTTAAAAAGACCACAACCATTCCGAGCGGAATGGATCCGGCCAGGGTTAAAACAAACAGCAGAATGGTTTTCAGCATTCCGCTTCCCATGGTTTGCAGCATTGTTGGAAATGTCATCGGATACTCCTTTGTTACACAAAGATCACTGTTTTTGCGTTATGCGAAATCGAGTAGGAGGGGATTCTCCTACTCGATCAATCATGTACTGATTCTACTTTCGAATTTTAGTTCTCAGAGGGCTTCAGGCAAAGGAAATCATAGATTTCGGGATATTTCTTTCCGATTTCATCGTATGTTCCGTTATCAACAAGTGCCTGAAGAGCTTCGTTTACTTCATCGCGAAGTGCGGTGTCATCCTTGCGGAAACCGATACCGTACTGCTCGCTTCCGAGAACTTCATCAAGAAAATGATATCCTTCGGTACCGCTCATTAAGAAGTTACCGCTGGTAACATCGATTGCGATGGCATCAATTCCGCCTGCCTGAAGATCGTTGAATGCGATGGTGTAAGTATCGTATACTTCCAGTTTTTCAAAGGTTGCACAAAGCTCGCCCTGTCCTTCTTCGGAATCCTGTAACAGATCATATGCGCTGGTAGCGGTCTGAACACCGACTCTCTTGCCTGCAAGATCCGCAAGGGTCTTAATGTCGGATCCGTCCGGAACCATAATCATCTGTGTGTTGTCGGAATAGCAGATGCTCCATGCATAATCATCTTCACGTCCGTTCTTGGTGAATCCGGACCAGATGCAGTCGCAGTTTCCTGCATTTAATTCCGCGTCCTTTGCATCCCAGTTGAAAGGAACCGCTTCGTAAGTCCATCCCTTGTACTCGCATAAAGCTTTGCAAAGCTCTACGTCGAATCCGCCTACCTGACCGTTGTCATCGATGTAGGAATAGGGGGGATAATCCAGGTCAAAACCCTGTTTGAATACTCTTGTTTCGCTTTTCTTACCGGTACATCCGCATAACATTGCGGCTACCATAAGAACGGAAATGCCGATTGCCAGTAACTTTTTCATTTTTCTCCTCCTTGACGGGATTTCTCCCGCATCTTTATTACTTCGCCAAATTAAAGCATTACCATACTATCACAATGAATTAATGACGTCAAATGCTTATACTTCGGCACTGTTTAAGTATTTTATCTGCTCGGGGGTCAGTACGTCGATTTCTTTTCCGAGGAAACGCAGTTTTCTGATTGCCACTTCACGATCCACTTCCTTCGGAACATCCAGAAGTTTTTCCGTAATTTCACCGGCGTGATCCGCTAAATACTTTGCACTCAGAGCCTGGATGGCAAAGCTCATATCCATGATTTCCGCTGGATGACCGTCGCCTGCCGCAAGATTTACCAGTCTTCCTTCTGCAAGCACATATACCCACTGTCCGGTCGGAAGAAGATAGCCCATGATGTTTTTTCTCATCTCGGCCGTCTTTACCGCCACCTTCTTTAAATAAGCCACGTCCACTTCACAGTCAAAATGTCCGGCATTGCAAAGCACGGCACCGTCCTTCATTACCGCAAAATCTTCCTCATCGATTACCTTGTTGCAACCGGTCACGGTAACAAAGAAATCACCGATTTTTGCGGCCTCCTTCATCGGCATTACGTCAAAGCCGTCCATAACCGCCTCGATGGCCTTTACGGGATCCACTTCGGTCACCACAACCCGGGCGCCGAGTCCCTTGGCACGCATTGCGGTTCCCTTTCCGCACCAGCCGTAACCTGCAACCACAACGATTTTACCCGCAACAATCAGGTTCGTGGTACGGTTAATTCCGTCCCAGACAGACTGTCCGGTGCCGTAACGGTTATCGAAGAAATGCTTGCAGTCCGCATTGTTGACCTTCACCATCGGGAATTCCAGAACTCCGTCCCTTGCCATGGCTTCCAGACGAAGAATACCGGTGGTGGTTTCCTCACAGCCGCCGATCACGTTCGGAATCAGATCGCGGTATTTGGTATGCATCATGTGAACCAGATCCCCGCCGTCATCGATAATGATGTTGGGACCTATTTTTAAAACTTCTTCAATATGATGATTGTATTCCTCTTCGGTTGCGCCGTACCAGGCATGAACTTCAAGTCCGGCCTTTACCAGCGCTGCCGCCACATCGTCCTGGGTAGATAACGGGTTCGAACCCGTTACATACATTTCCGCACCGCCTGCTGCCAGTGTCAGGCAAAGGAAAGCCGTCTTTGCCTCGAGATGAACGCTTAAGGCAATTTTCTTTCCGGCGAACGGTTTGGTCTGTTCAAACTCCTCTTTCAGGGTACGAAGCAGGTCACAGTTTCTTTTCACCCATTCAATTTTACGTTCTCCGCTTTCCGCCAATGATAAATCTCTGATTTCACTTGCCATGATAATCTCCCTTTTTGTTACTTTTCCGATTTTGCTACCGTATTGTTTTCATTCACCGTAAAGGTCATTCGTTTCCCGGTGGTCGGGTGGGTAAAGGACAGTTCGCAGGCCGTCAGCATAAGCTTTTTGATTCCGGCCCTGTCCGATTCTCTTTTGGATTCCTCGTTTCCGTATTTCATATCGCCCAGGATCGGATGCCCGGCTTCGGAAAGCTGTACGCGAATCTGGTGATGACGACCGGTGTGAAGTCTGATTCTTACCTTTCCGGGTCTGATCTGCTCGTACTCAAGGACGGCTTTCTTCGCTTTTGTAAAATCACCGTCTCCCTTCGTTACGGCTCTGGATGTGTTGGTTTTCGCATCCTTATAAAGATAAGAAACCAGCGTTCCTTCCTTTTCCTCAAACGAGCCGAAAATCTCCGCTTCATAAATCTTTGTAAAATCTCCGCCCTGCAGTTTGGCGCTTAATATGGAAGCCGCCTTCTTGTTTTGGGCAAACAAAACCAGCCCGGAAACCGGCTGGTCCAGCCGGTTAATCGGGGCCGGAGAATAATCGGTTTTGCCCTTTGCCTTACGGTATTTGCGAAGAAGGCTTACGAGATCTTCTTCCCCGATCCGTTTCGTTTCCACCGCAATCCCGGGCGGTTTTAACACGACAAGGACATCGTCGTCTTCATATGCGATTAATTCCTTTATTTTATCCTGCATAGAATCCGCCCGTCAGGTTTTGAAGCGGTATCCTACGCCCCAGATGGTCTCGATAAAGCGGGGAGTGGAAGGATCTTCTTCCATTTTCTCCCGGATTTTCTTGATATGTACCGTTACCGTGGTAATATCTCCCACGGATTCCAGTCCCCAGATTTCCTTGAAAAGTTCCTGCTTGGTAAAAACCTTATCCGGATGCTGTGCAAGGAAAACCAAAAGGTCAAACTCCTTGGTGGTAAACTGTTTCTCCACACCGCCGACGAAAACTCTTCGTGCCGTCTTGTCGATTCGCAGGGATTTGATTTCAATCACATCCCCGTTGTCGCTTTTCTTGGCTGCGACAAGCCGGGAATATCTGGCCATGTGGGCCTTCACCCTGGCAACCAGTTCGCTCGGAGAGAAGGGTTTGGTCATATAATCGTCGGCTCCCATTCCGAGACCGTAGATTTTATCCAGATCCTCTTTCTTGGCACTGACCATAATAATTGGAATGTCCTTTACCTCGCGGACCTTGCGGCATACCTCATATCCGTCCACTTCGGGAAGCATCAGATCAAGAACGATTAAATCAATGTTTTCGCGAAGGGCCGTTTCCTCACCGGACAGTCCGTCGTTGCAGACAATGATTTCAAAACCGTTCATTTCCAGATAATCTTTCTCCAGTTCCGCTATCGCCTGTTCGTCTTCGATAATCAGAATCTTGCTCATTCGTCATCCCCCGTTTCGCGTTTTGTTTTCTTCTCTATCTCTGCCATGGTTTTTTCCACGCCGGTTTTTACTCCGGCCACACCGGTCTTCACGCCGGCTACGGCATTTCCCACGGTTTTTCCGACCATCTTTTCAATACGGATAATCGGATTGTTCGTTTCCTCTTCCGGCAAAGCTGCTTCCGGAACCGTTTCTTTATATACGGGAAGGGTAAAATGAATGGTCATTCCCTTTCCTTCCTCTCCCGTGGCCCAGATTCTGCCCTGATGATTTTCCACCACTTTTTTGGCAATGGACAGGCCGATTCCGCTGCCGCCCTGCTTGGAATTACGGGATGCATCCGTGCGGTACATCCGGTCGAAGATTTTAACGGCCTCCTTCTCGGAAATGCCTTTTCCGTTATCTTCGATTTCCACCTTAATCTCAACTCCGCTCGGCTCGGAAACGCGAAGCACAATCCGGCTTCTGGTTTCTTTACGGTACTTGACGGAATTGTTGATGATGTTGTTAATCACCCTCTTTAACTGCTCGGGATCGGCATACATCTCGGTATTCTGTGAGCAGGTCGGCTGATAGACGAATTCGATGCCCTTGTTCTCAAGGTCCAGTCCCACTTCCTCCGCACAGTCCGAGAAATAATCGCAGACATTCATGCGATGGAACTGATAGGGAATCTGATCCGCATCGATTTTGGAATACATGGTCAGCTCGTCAATCAGAAAATCCATGTCACAAGCTTTATTATATATTGTTTTGATGTATTTTTCCATTTTTTCGGGAGAATCCGCAATCCCGTCCTGAATCCCTTCCACATAGCCTTTGATGGAGGTTATGGGCGTTTTCAAGTCATGGGAAATATTGCTGACAAGCTCCTTGTTTGCGGCCTCCGTTTTCGCCTTTTCCTCGTCGGATTCCTTCAGCCTTTTTCTCATCTGCTCATAGCCTTCAAAGAGTTCTCCGACCTCTCCCTTTTCCAGCGTCGTCGCGGGCGTATCCAGATCGCCCTCCTCGATTCTTGTCATTGCGCTTTTTAAGGAAAGCATGGGTTTGATGATACCCTGATTTAACCAGGATGTTAAAAGAATACCGGTTAAAACCAGCACAACGATAATGGAGATGATTACTCCCGGGCCGGTCACTTCCGATACCATCATTCCGACCATGGTGACAAAATAGATGGTTCCCTTCTGACCGTCGGACGTCGTATAATTCGTCTGCTTCACCACTCTTTTAATGTCGTTGTAATAAAGGCTGGCTCCGCTTCCTTCGGGATAGGATGCTTCTACGGAAAGGACATTCAGCACCGGATCTTCTGCATGCTCCTTTCCGAGATAATAGATTTCGTCTCCTTTTTTCACCACAAGGAAGGACGAAATACGGCCGAGTTCCTCATCCAGGGAGGTCAGTTCTTCGGTATCCTTAATGTAATCGGTATTCTGTTCCAGTTTCTCCCTTAAAACCACCATGTACTCTTCCGTTACGGTGGAGTACAGTTCCGTCGGGCTCAGTGCCGCCGAAATCGGAACATTTTTGATTCCGTATGCCTGCTTTAAATTCCAGGCAATGGAACCGCAGATGGTAAGATATGTCAGTCCTGCCAGAATAAACGGCAGAACGACAATGGCAAAGAATATAATAATCAGTCTTGTGTTTAACTTCATGATAAGCTCCGGTACCGCACAAATCAGACAGATGAACTGCCTGTAAAAAAGGGTGTATGCCTATCTGCATACACCCTTATCTTATCATTTCTTTTTCTGTTTCACCAGCATTTCATACTAGTTGGTGATTACCATTTCGGTTTCCTTATCGAATACGTGAATCTTCTCAACATCGAGAGCAAACTTGATGGTATCGCCGGGTCTTGCGGTTGTTCTGGAATCAACTCTTGCAGTCATCGGGAACATCTCAAGATCGAAGTATAAGAATACTTCTGCACCAAGTAATTCGTAAACCTTAATGGTGGATTCGAATACGCTCATAGGAGAGGTTTCTACATACATCTCGCTGTCATATACGTCTTCGGGACGAATACCGAAGGTTACGCTTCTTCCGTCATAACCACCCTCGATAAGCTTCTTGGACTTAGCGGGAGGAAGAGGAATGGAGTGGCCTGCTACATTGAGGTATGCGGTCTCGCCGGATACTTCTACGATTGCATCGAGGAAGTTCATCTGAGGAGATCCCATGAATCCTGCTACGAACAGGTT
>DLBG01000023.1:87057-87644 GCA_002494135.1 Lachnospiraceae bacterium UBA7027 | reverse complement strand
CCGGTATCCAGCCATGCAAAGCCGCGTCCAAGCGGTTCCACATGTAATGTGCCTCTTCTTAAATACTCGTTATTGATACTCGTAATTTCAATTTCTCCTCTTGCGGAGGGTTTTACGTTCTTTGCGATTTCCACCACGTCATTGTCGTAGAAATAAAGACCCGGTACCGCATAATTGCTCTTCGGATGTTCCGGTTTCTCCTCGATGGAAATGGCATTCCCGTTTTCATCGAATTCCACAACACCGTATTCCCTGGGATCCCTGACATAGTATCCGAAAATGGTTGCACCTTTTTCCCGGGAAGCTACCTGTCTTAAAACCTTGGAGAAGCTCTGTCCGTAGAAGATATTATCGCCTAAGATTAGTGCCACGCTGTCGTTTCCGATAAATTCTTCGCCGATGATAAAGGCATCCGCAAGGCCTCTCGGATATTCCTGTACGGCATATTCCATGGACAGTCCCAGAGAGGAGCCGTCACCGAAAAGTTCCTTAAACACCGGCAAATCGCGAGGTGTTGAAATAATCAGAATTTCGCGAATCCCGGCTAACATCAGGATGGACAGCGGATAATAAATCATCGGTTTGTC
>DLBG01000023.1:63488-86963 GCA_002494135.1 Lachnospiraceae bacterium UBA7027 | reverse complement strand
GTTAACGGATATAATCTTGTGCCGCTTCCGCCGGCAAGAATAATTCCCTTCATATCAGTTCCGCCTTTTCTCAGTCTGTGGGGTGTTTATCTTCCTGCATACATGTCGTTGTAATACTTCTGATAATCACCGCTTGTTACGTTTTTCATCCAGTCTTCGTTTTCGAAATACCACTGAATGGTTAAACGGATTCCGTCTTTAAACATGGTTTCCGGTTCCCAGCCCAAATCCTCACGGATTTTATCCGGAGCAATGGCATATCTGCGGTCATGTCCTTTCCGGTCCGTTACATAGGTAATCAGCTCGCGGTTGATGTGTGCTTTTCTGGGGTCGGAGTCCGGAAGCATCTCGCAGAGCGTATCCAGAATTATCTCAATAATCTCAATGTTCTGTTTCTCGTTGTGACCGCCGATATTATAGCGTTCAAACAATTTGCCCTGTTCCTGTACCATGTCGATTGCCTTGGCATGATCCATGACGTAGAGCCAGTCTCTTACATTCTTTCCGTCACCGTATACCGGAAGCTTCTTTCCCTGCAGTGCATTATTGATGATTAAGGGAATCAGCTTCTCCGGGAACTGATACGGCCCGTAATTATTGGAGCAGTTCGTGATGTTCGCAGGGAACTTATAAGTATCCATGTAAGCCTTTACCAGCAAATCGGAGCTGGCTTTGCTGGATGAGTACGGAGAATGGGGATCGATGGGTGACGTCTCATAAAAATAAGCATCAGGATCGTCCGGCAGGGAACCGTAAACCTCATCTGTGGATACATGCAGGAATTTCTTATTCTCCTTAAAACTACCGTCGGGAAGTTCCCATGCGGCCTTCGCGCAATTCAGCATAACCGCGGTTCCGAGAACGTTGGTTTTTACAAAAACTTCCGGATTCTTAATGGATCTGTCCACATGGCTTTCCGCCGCGAAATGAACTACTCTGTCGATATCGTTGTTTTCAAAAATGGCCGCGATTGCATCCTTGTCCGTAATATCCGCTTTCACGAACGTATAGTTCGCTCTGTTTTCGATATCTTTTAAGTTTTCAAGATTTCCCGCATACGTAAGTGCATCCACATTGATGATGCGGATTTCGTCACCGTACTTTTCAAACATGTAATGAATGTAGTTGGAACCGATGAATCCGGCTCCTCCCGTAACAAGATAAGTTCTCATTTAAGCTTGCTCCTAAAGATTTTGTTTATTTATTTTCAGATTACTGAATATAACCGATTTCCTTTGCAAGGCTCTCCTCAATGACTACCGTTGCATCTCTGTGCAGGCGCATAAAAGTTGCCGGGCAGTGCGGATCGATTTTATCTTCCATCAGAAGCTTCGTTGCCGCTTCTTTCTTGTTGCCGCCGATAATCATAAGCAGGGCTTTCGCTCTCATAATATTGCCCATACCCATGGTAACCGCATGTGTGGGAACCTCTTCCTTGGACGCAAAGAATCTCTTGTTTGCTTCAATGGTGGAATCCTCCAGCACTTCTTCGTGAGCCTTGTCATACAGCGTATCGCCCGGCTCGTTAAATCCGAGATGTCCGTCCGGTCCCACACCGAGTACCTGAATCTCGATATCCGTTTTATCCAGTACTTCGTTGAATTCCTTTAAGTTGGCCTCTACATCACCAACGCCCTTTGCAACATAGGTATTTGCCTTGTCGATATTGATGTGATCAAAAAGATTGTCATTCATAAAATAGCGGTAACTCTGGTCATGTGTCCCGTCAAGGCCCACATACTCGTCCAGGTTTACGGAATGAATCTTGGAAAAATCAAGTCCCTCCTCCTTGCATCTTCTTGCAAGTTCCCTATACATACCTACAGGGCTGGAACCCGTTGCAAGTCCAAGTGTACAGTCAGGCTTCTCGCGAACAATCTTTTCAATGATGTCCGCGGCCTTTTTTGCTCCGTCCTCATAATCTTTCGCAACTATTACCTTCATAATTTACCCCTTTCCAGATGTTGTCTCAAAATCAACACCGCTTCGATTCGTTTTTCTTAGTGTTTTCGCCCTTACAGAAGGGCACACTCAATCCAATTTATGATACCACATAAAACGCGAATCTTCAAGGATTTTCACCCTTTCCGCCGCCTTCACGGCATGAAAAAAGCAGGGAAAAATTCCCTGCTTTGCCGGATTCCGTATAAGCATCCGCCTACCACTCGGAAACATCCGCAAATTTGTCCAGATAAACGGCGTAATTCTCGGTTTCGAAAACCGGATTATAGTCGTAATCTTCCAGCAATCCTGACACCTGATGCCCCTTGTTTAACACGATATAATGGCACCTGTCCTCTCTGGCCAGTCTCGCAAGCTCTCCCGCATCGGAAGTGTCTTTAATCATTTCCTTCTCAAGGTCATTCGTAAACGTCCATCGTTCAACCATGGTTTCGTATCCGTACGGCATGACGATAAAGGATGTATACTGTCTGACAAACGGCACCAGTTCATGCGGAAAGACAGCCTTAACCTCACGGCCCGGAACCACCATGTAATCACACAGTTCCACGAGCTGTTGCGGAACCTGATAAATATTTTCTGCCGGATATGTAACCGGAGCCTGATAGCCGGGATTGCCGCCGATTGCGACACAGATCATGGCAATCACTCCCAGAAGTGCCTTCAGCCATTTAAACTTCACATGCTCCAGAAAAAGAATCGTTGCATAGGCGCTGATTAACGTCATGGGAATCAGCCACAGAAAGCGGTAAAATGTTTCGTTTTCTCCGAGCATGGAACAGATTACAAACGGCACTACCGGAATAAAGAAAAGGCAAATCATCGCCAGCGGAAAACCGCCGAGAAGTTTACGGATTCCTTTATCCTTCTCGCGAACCAGAAGATAAATCAGGGCCACCGCAAAATACAAAAGCAGCAGTCCGTTTCCGCCGAAGTTTTGGACAGTATGTAAAGATTGTAAAAAATACTCTTTCATTACATCCTCCTACTTCAGAACGGCCAGCAGCACGACAAATACGGCTGCAAACAACAGTGTCGGTATGGTTACGGCAAATACGGAGATTTTTTTCCTGTGCAGGGCAACTACAAGTGCTCCCACTCCCAAAAGGGGAAGAAGAAGGGTCGGTCCGGTTCCTGCCATACAAAGTGATGCCGCCAAAACCACGAAGGAAAAAACGGCAAAGAACAGTCTCTTTGTGCGGAACTGTTTCCCGGTCACATCGTCTCTTAACATCAATAATAGCAGGTAAAACACAAAGGGAATACAGATGTTCGCAATCACGCTTTTGCCCTGCCAGGTTCTGGTTAAAAGGAAGGCTGCCGGGGTAAAAATGGAAATATATCCGAATACATCAAAGACGCAGACCATACAGCCGAACAAACCTGCATTTTCCTCCTTGTCGGGGAAAAGCAGTCTGCCGATGTGATAAAAGCAGATGTAGTGGAGAATCAGCAGAATGTCCGCATAAACGATATGCGCCGTAATGGCAGGATGAAGTTTTATACAGTTCGAAAGAAAGGCTAAGAATATTCCGCCTGCAGACAATGCGTGACGCATATCAAGTCCGGTAGCCATTCCCGTATACGCATCCAGATAGTACATGGTTTTACTCGTATAGGCATTCAGCGCCGTTCCGAGGAAATATGCATCATCCCCGTCGGTGACGCCCTGAAACCATCTCGCAACACACTGAACCGCAACCAGAACTGCGAACAGAATAAGCCAGATATTCTTCTTTGGAAGAGTAAAGCTCTTAAAATCCTTCATACCGAAGATGACCGAAGCAAGTGACAAAATGCCGCTAAGAAGCCTGAAAAGAAGACACAGCATATCAAACCGGATTCCAAGCAGAAGGAACGGCAAATAAACGCATTCGAAAAGTCCCATCAGAATCAGGTATCCAATCAAAAGAATCAGTCCCGGAGAACGGTATTCTTTTTTCAGCATTTTGGACGGGAAAATCCCCAGGCCGAAGGGTACAACCAACAGCCAGAGGATTCCCAGAATAATCGTTGTTAACATTTTAATATCCTAAATAACTTGTATCGATATCAACATTTCCGTTGATTCCGTTAATACGTCCGGTACTAGAGCTCTGCCACATCTCGTACTTGCCCTTGTAATCCGTTGCTTTGGTGTAATGAGCAAGCCAGATCTTGTAGGCATTCAGTGCGGAAGCATCCAGATTATCATAGTACCAGAACTTGGAAGCATATACGCCGGGGGTATATCCCGCGGACTTAACGGTTTCACAGAACGCCTTGCATACTGCGGTTCTCTGTGCCTTGGTTAACTTATCGGCACGTCCGGTATGGGAGCCGTTTGCATACTCGCTGTCGATGAAAATCGGATAGGAGATTTTATGCTGTTTCGCCATCGCCACAGCCATGGAAGCCTCTTCTACCGCTTCTCTTTCATTGGTAGCCTGGGAGAAGAAGTATACACCCACCTTTAATCCCGCTGCCTGAGCACCGGATGCATAGGAGTGGAAGTTGGTATCTTCAATCAGACCGCCCTGCGTGTAACCGCGGAAACCGCAGCGGATAATGACAAAGGATACGCCTGCTGCTTTAACGGCATTCCAGTTGATAGTTCCGTTGTACTGGCTGACATCGATACCGAGGCTGCCGCCGCCCATGGAAAGCGTTCCGTCGTTTGCAAAGTTGTATTTTACTCCGCCGATGACCTGTTCGCCGGTAACATAGGTGCCGTCGCTCTTATAATACTTCGTAGCGCCGTTCACGGTCTGCCATCCGGTGTACTGGGTCTCTTTCAAGTAGAATACGGTGAATTTGTAATAATCGGCGATTTTCGCTTCTCTGTAGTTATCGCCCTCTTTCACATATACCTGCGTGCCGTTTTTGTCTTTCAGCGGATCTTTCGTGTTATTCACGGAATCGCTTACTTTGATGGTGCAGGTCGCCGTAAGTACCTTGCCGTCGGATCCCGTTTCCTTCGTGGTGCAGGTAATCTTTGCACTTCCCGCTTTCTTGGCGGTTACCTTGCCGTTCGCATCAACATCGGCAACATCTTTGTTGTCGGATGCCCAGGTTACCGTTTTATCTGCATTTGCGTCATCGGATTTTACCTCGGCTTTTAATTCAAGGGTTCCGTTAACCGCAAGTGTTTCTTCCGTCTTATTGAGTGTCAGGCTCTTTAAAACTCCTGCTTTCGCTTCCGTAACGGTAACTGCGCAGGTTGCTTCTTTTGCTTTTCCGTCCTTATCCGTTGCCTTTGTGGTACAGGTAATGGTAGCGGTACCTGCCTTTACTGCGGTAACGGTTCCGTCTTCGGCAACCGTTGCGACTGTTTCATCGGAACTCTTATAAGTCACTCCCTTTTCCGTCGGTCCGCCCTCGGATATTTCAACGGCAGATGAAAGCTTAACGGTCTTATTGTCTTTAAGATCAAGGCTCGCCGTGGTCGGGGACAGTGTAAGTGTAATGGTATACTCCGTCGGGGTCGGAGTCGGGGTTTCCTCTTCCTTTACGGTAACCTTGCATGTTTTCTCAATGGTAATATCCTGTTCATCCGCATCTTTTCCCTTGACGGTACATTTGATAATCGCATCTCCTGCTGCCACGCCGGTAACGGTTCCTCCGTTTACGGTTGCGATTTCCGGCTTGTCGGTTTCCCAGGTGGTTTCCGTGGCATCACCGTCTATTGTTGCGGTAATGGTTGCCGTTTTTCCTATTACAACCGTCAGACTCTCTTCACTGAGTGTAAGAGAGTTTAATGCCGCAGCCGTATAGGATCTTTTCCAGGTTCTGAGCGCTGCCGTGGGAGCAGTAAGATCTTCTTTCTTGACTTCCTTGTAAACAGTCTTCGATCCGGAGTTTACCCATGCAACGGTATCAACCAAAGCCTCGCCCTTGTCGACTTCCTTGGTCTGCAAATCTTCCTTGGCAAGATCTACTTCGCTTGCTTTCTTAACCTCGTCCATGACATTGATTGCCACGTAGGAGATTTTATCCTTAACGGTTACTTCCGTTTCCTTATCGGGGAATTCAAAATCATCCACATTCAAAACCTTTACGTAATAGGTTCCGGGAGTCATGTTCTCCATGTAGATCACACCGTCTTTGTCCGTATCTTCCCAGGTAACGTTCTTCTTGTCGGGCGTTCTTGCCTCCACTTTGAATGCCACACCGGTAATCAGTTTATCGGTAGCTTTATCCGTAAATTTAATCTTTAAATCCTTCTCAATCGAAGCAAAGTTTACAGTCACATCGATACGGTTCGCTACCCTGCCGGGTTCTTCCGATGTCGGAACGCTTTCCACAACGGAGATTTCCTTATTGGCGATAATATTTGCAATACCGGGCTGTCCGATGCCCTCAATGGAAGAAAGCTTCACACCTACGGAAGCTATGGTACCCACGCTCTTATTCTTGTTCACTTTCGTAACGGCAACAATACCGAGAACGGCAACGGTAATCAGAATAACCGCCGCAACGCCGATCATAATGCCGTCCATTAACTGGAATTTACGTTTTCCCTTTCCTTTTACAGGTTCATAAGCACTCTTTGACGGCGAATGCGAACCCTTGGCGGATGAACCCGGTCCCTTCTGTGCCGGGTGACTCGAATGACCGTTGCCCGCGGCAGCTGCTGCGGCAGCCTTCTTTCTCTCTCCCTGCTTTGCGGCCTCGGAATGCGCGTGTTTTTTTACTTCCTCTTTGCTCTTTGCGCCGTTCACTTTAATGCCCTGCTTTTTGGAGGGCATATCTTCTTCTGCTTCAAAATCATTCTCTGCATTATGGTGAACTTTCTTCGGACGTTTCTTTTCGGTCACGACATCCTCATCATGATACTCGAGGTTTTCCAAAAGCTCGGCGGCTTCGCCCGTCAGTGCAACTTCCGTCACGTCGCCTTCCGTATGTTCATATTCGCTCTCATCGGAAAGGGCAGCAAAATTCAGGCCGTCGGAGAGTTCTTCGGCAACATCCGATACCGTCGGCTCGTTTCGTGAGATAATCGTCGGAATCACCCTTGTCTGTGCCTGAACTTCTTCCAGAGGACGGTTTGGATATAAAACCATGTTCTCCGTTTCATCACCCGGAATAATCCGGTCCTCTTTGGATACGGATACCGGAACCTTTCCGGTTACGGAAGTTTCCATGGAAACAGGAACGGAATCATCTTCCGGCAAAAGCTGTAAATCCTTAATCACACCCGTATTGGCCTTCACGTGATGTTCGGCCGGTGACTGTACTGTAGTTTCGGCTTCCTCGTAATTCTCCATCTCTTCCATGGCATCACTCGGCCCCACAAAAAGGCGAACACTTTCCGCGATGGAATCCGTGTTCATTTCCTGAGGGACTTCGATTTCCCGGTCAAGATTAAATTCTTCCATTCTTCGCTTTTCTTCCAAATTCATTTTTCTGACCCTTTCCACACATGTTTAAAGCGCGTTAATCATTTTAAATACTCTGTTCAGAATATGTGATGCTATCAGTTTCTTTCCTTCCAGATTCGGAACCACATCGTCTTCCGTCAGATATTCCCCTGCGGTTTCTTCGTTAATCTTCACGCCGAAATAATCATCCACATAGGAGGCTCCGTAGTTGCCGGATAACATTTTCATTCCCATAATCATGTCAGACAACGTTCTGCCTTTAATCTCCGTTACATTACCGCCGGTGCGGTTTCCTTCATCATCGGTCACATAGCAGAATGACGGGGAAACATAGGCTACCTGCAGCTCCGGATAGAGGGTGCCGATTTTTTCACTCAGACCGTAAATAACACCGTTCATACAGGTCGGAGAATACTCATTCACCTCATTGGTTACGGGATGTCCCATAAGGTAATCATGCGCATCGTAGCAAATCAGCAAATAGTCCACCGTTTCCATGTCCACTTTCTCGAGGTTTTCCAAATGCTCCTGATAAACCGTCTTGTCCGCAACATCCATATCACCGATCATTTCTTTCTGTTTGGACAAATCTCCGTTTTTCTTGGCTTCGAACAACCAGTAGAGGGAATAATGATCCATTTTGTATCCGGACTCTTCCGGTGTTCCTTCCCTGTGTGCCATCATCGTGCTTCCGGGGAAGGTGCAGTCCACAATCGTTGCCTTGGTGTTCGCCTGCAAAAGTCTTGCCACGGAAGGGCCTCCCAAGTTCTTTCCGAAGGTATCGTTTCCGAGAATCATAATCGTAATGACCCCGTCGTCATTCTCCCGGTAAAAATCGGCAGGGAAGAACATTACACGATCATCTGTTTCCGTTTCCGTATCCAGGGAAGTATCAATATAAAATTCTCCGCTTCCCTCCCAACTCTTAACCAGATAAATCAAAAGCCCGATTATGGCCACAATAATAACGGCAACAATAATAATGAAAATCGGAGGCTTCTTGTTTTTTCTCTCCTCTTTACGATTCTCTTTGCTTCGTTTTTTTATCTTCTCTTTATTGGATTCGATCTCGTCGTCACTCATCTCTTCGAATAACAGATCATCACTATCCATACAATTATTCCTTTCCGTATTCACTACACACGGTCCAAATCCACATCTTGTGTCAGAAAATCCGATAAATCAGTTAATTATACCAAATAAAGGCTGATATATCAATCCTTCGCGGCAGGAAGGGCCACAAAATAATCCGGATTCTCATAAATGACCTCATAATCATGCGATTGCAGATAGGCCGTTATAATCCGTTCCTTTTCCTTGATTTCGGAAGTTTTTTCCCCGTCATAGACTTTACGATACTCGGCACTGCCGATAAATACAGGGTAGTTTTCTCCGATTCTGTCTAAATCTGCCTGGAATTCTTCCACCGGGAAGGATGACAGATCCGCCCACGAATGAGACATTACACATTCTTCCTCGCAAATATAATAAATTCCCGGAATATGTCCGAAACAGATTGTTTCTTTGTTCTTTAAATTGTTTGCTTTCAAAAACTCATTCAGTCCGTAGACTGCCAGTCCCTTATCCCTTCCGGTGTTGATTCCGGCTATGACGTCGGCATCGGATACGGTCACGAAATCTCCCTGAATGAACGATTCGTCACGAAACAGAAAAACAATTCCGAATAAGGTTCCCTGAATCATGGTGAATGCACAGACCATCAGCGCAACGCAGCGGACCGCAAATCCTCCCCACCAAAGCGGAATAATATCCGTTTCCTTCTTCTTTTCAAAAATACTGCCTTTCGGATCATATACCAGTTCGCCGAACACATATACCGCAACCAGGAAAAGATTGTTGAAAGCCGTATACAATCCGTTGTTGCTTCCGATGGGTGTAATAAAAACAAGCAGAAGCACCGCCAAACCCAGAAGCTTTCTTCGAATCGGATATCCCTTTCTGAAAAGCCCCACAATTCCCAAAATAATGGCAATCATCAAAAAGAATGTGGACCATGCGAAAAAGGAACGGTAATCAACATAGTTGAAATTAAATACGTTCCACTTGTAATACATCCGGATCAGCACGCCGAAACACATGCCGGAGAGTAAAACCGTAATTGCACGCGCAAGCGGTTTTTTTATCAGTATCATGGGGATCGCCGCAATCAGTCCGAGAGCCGCAATCGGCACAAAGAAATAAATATAATCCAGATAGTCTCCGAAGATGGTCGCAACCATGCTCTTCGGCGTATAGGAAGGTGCTTCTTTGGTCATTCCGAACAAAGACTGAATCATGCCGGCAAAGGAGCCTCTTCCGAAACAGATTTCGACCAGTAAAATACCCAGAAGCAATACCGTCACATAACCGGCAATACAGCAAAGGAACTCCTTCCAGATGTGTTTTTTCTCATGAATACCATAGAAGAAAAGTACCAGAATCATCGCGCTTTCCACAATATTGGGGAAGCGTACGAACACATTCAGCGCCAGAACCGCTCCTGCCGTCACATAAAGCCATTTCTTTGAATCCTCCATGGCACGGAGGAATAAAAGTGTACCAAGGCCAAAAAGATAATAGGACAGATAATGATAAAGAATTACCTTCGGGCACCAGCAGAGTCCTTCCGCCAGAAAAAGCCCCGCAAATACAATCCAGTCCTGATAGTATCTTCGGAGGAGTAAATAAAAAACCGCCATAAATGCCGTAAACAGAACCGTACAGTAAATATTCATTCCAAGCATGGTTCCGCCGCCCGGGAGTTTGGTGAAAATATGTCCCAGTATATTTGCAAGCAGAGTGGAAACCGCCCAGGTCCGGTTCATATCGGGGAAAGTCTCAAAGTTTAAAAGATTATATCCGACATCCAGGATATCCAGGCCGTAGCTTATATGCAGAAAAGGAAAAGCCGTCAGAAGAATGATGAAAATGGCATCCTTCGCTCTTGCTCCCGTTTTCATTAAATGCTCTATTCTTTTTACTTTCTCTTCTTTCATGATTCTGCTTTCGCTTCCTCAAAATTATCGTCAGGCTTCGGGAAAATGACATCTGCTTTCCCGATCAGATGAAACAATGTCCGGACGGGCTTGATTTTATAAATCAGTCCGAAAATCATATTGCGGATCCATTCCGCCAATGCACAGATTATGAAGACCGTAAGAACTACCGCAATAAAATGCAGAACAAAATACGGTGTTTCGAAAATCCGGTCCACCTTCCAGATTTTTACCCATAAATCCCGTAAAAGAAAGTGATCATGCAGCAGATAAACACCGAATGTAAGCGGTGATACCGCCGTTATTGCTTTCGAGACGAATCCGTCCGGAATACGGACGGTTCGGAAAAACAAAAACAGGAATGTAGATCCAACTACAACCGTAGGCGAGTTATATGCAAACAGGAAATCGATATATCCGTCCAGTTTTCCCGTTTTCTGATACAGAAATGCCACAAGGAAGGAACCTGCCGCGGTGGCAAGTAAAGAAAATACACCGGCTGCCAGATACAGAAACCTTCTTTTTGCCTTTATCGGAACGAACCTCCTGATATAGGCCGCCAGAACAAAAACCGTAATCATCCAGATGATTCCCATTCCGTCATCGTTAAGAGGAATCAAATGATAGGAGAACAGTTTCAAGAACCGCATGAACAGGAAAAGTAAAATCAAAAGCACCCCGAAATGTTCTTTTTTCTTTAGCTTTCGCAATGCCACCGCTAAAAACGGCGCAAGCATATAAAATGCCGCATAAACGCTTGCAAACCAGTAATGCTGCAGGGAAATCGGCAGTATCATAATGCTCTTATGATAGCCATCCTCCCATTCTTTCGGATAATATCCCAAAAAACGGATTATCAGATAAATTCCCGCGGAATAAAAGAACACCTGAATAATCAGTTTCGAAAGTTTTTCAAAGCGAACCGTGGAATTTATCAGAAAGTATCCGCTGATCATGATATAAAGATTCACCGCTCCGTAGCAGAGTGCTTCCAGGTACCATGCCAGAACTTCGTTTATGTAATTGGGATTTCCGGGAAGAATCTCCGCCATGTCCCTTAACGCATTTCCCTTCCCCAGATAGTGCAGGCCGATAACCATACACATGGAAAGAATGCGCAACAGTTCGAGATTCGCTTCTCTTTTTTTCTTCTCCATCCGTTTCTCCGAATCAGTCTTTTTCTTTCTTTTCGTTAATCATCATCTGAATCATATTCAGACGTGCCTCGAAATCCTTACGGTTTGATTTTACAACGGTATCCAGAATCAGTCCGCAAACCAGCAAAAGAATTCCGACAATCATAACCGCCAGTGACGCAAACAGCGTCGGGAAACGCTCTACCAGTCCCGTGGATAAATATTCCACAAAAACGGGAATAAAGAAACCGAGTCCAAGCGCAAAAGCCATTAATGAGCAGATTCCGAAGAAAGAAAACGGTTTGTAATCCTTAAACAGCTTTGCGATGGTAACAAGCACCTTGAATCCGTCCGAGTAGGTGTTCAGTTTGGAGACACTTCCGTCGGGACGGTCACGATACTGCACGGGGATTGTATCGAGCTGCATGTTTTTATCCAGTGCAAAAATCGACATCTCCGTTTCAATTTCAAACCCTTTCGAAAGGACCGGGAAGGATTTGACAAATAGCGGCGAAAAAGCACGATATCCCGTCATAATATCCGTAATATTGCCCTTAAACAACCCGTTTACGGTAGCACGTACCAATGTATTTCCGAAGTTGTGGAACGGCCTTTTATTCTCCTGAAAATATGTGGAGGACAGTCTGTCGCCGATTACCATATCGGAATTTTTATTTAAGACGAGATCGCACATTTCTCTTGCATTCTCTGCCGGGTAGGTATCGTCCCCGTCAATCATCAGATAGCAGTCCGCATCAATATCGCGGAACATGCTGCGGATGACGTTTCCTTTTCCCTGTCTTCTTTCGTAACGGACTATTGCACCGGCCGCTCTTGCAATTTCATCGGTCCCGTCGGAAGAGTTGTTGTCATAGACATAAATGTCCGCCTCCGGAAGCGCCGCCTTATAATCCTTAACGACCTTTTCAATTGTTTTTGACTCGTTGTAGCACGGAATCAATACCGCAATTTTCCCCATTGATTTATCCATCCTCCTTAACAGCGCACCTTTAAGAACTGTGCCATGCCGTGCAATTTCATTGTTTTTTCTCCCGCCGGGACAAAGATGCAGTCTCCGCGGAAAATATCCAGCGTCATGTCTCCGGCATGCAGCACCCCGCATCCGTCCGTACAAAGCAGAATCTGGAACGTTTCCCTAAGCTGTGAAAAACTCATATATTCCCTGCACCGTTCGGTATTCATCAATAGTCGTTCGGTCTGGAAATACTTACACCGGTTTAAAATCTCCGAAGCACTTCCCATGGTATATTTCAGCACACGAATCGGCTGTCTCGGCGAATCCGCTTTGTTGTAATCCATCACTTCCAATGCCTTGTCGATATGAAGCGGTCGCTTCTTTCCGTCTTTCCCGACGCGATCGTAGTCGTAAATACGATAGGTAATGTCGGAACTTTCCTGTACCTCGGCAAGCAGAGCACCCTTGCCCACTCCGTGAACGGTTCCGGGCGGAACAAAGAAGACCTGATCTTTTTGAATCGGAACTCTCTGGATCAGGTTTTCGATTTTCCCCTCCTCCAGAGCCTTTTTTACTTCTTCCTTCGATGTATTCTCTTTAAAACCGTATATGATTTCACTTCCCGGAGCGGCATAAAGAACATACCACATTTCCGTTTTCCCGAGAGAGCCGTTTTCGAAGACGGCCGCATATTCATCATCCGGATGAACCTGCAACGACAAATCTTCTTTGGCGTCTATCAGTTTTACAAGAATCGGGAGATCCCCTTTCTCATTCGCATGTCTTCCAAGCATTTCGGGATAAGCTGCCAGAACTTCTTTTAATGACTTTCCTGAAAACTCGCCGCTTCCGACTTTGCAGATCCCTGCTTCATGTGTGGAACACTCCCAAGTTTCCGCCAGGGGAGATACCGGAAGATTTTTGGAAAAATCATCATTCAGACGGTTGCCTCCCCAGAGGTAATCCTTGCCCACAGGTTTGAGCAAAAACGGATATTCGGTTTTATTCCAACTCAAACTTTCGTTTGTCATATACACTGATCTCCTCGCCAAGCTGCACCTCAACGATTTTTAACGTATCATCCGCCATTACGGTATGACGGCAGCCTGCCTGCATCGTAATAACGTCTCCGGCCTTTACTGTCTGGCGCATTCCGTCAACAATTGCCGTTCCGTTGCCTTCCACAACAACCCACACTTCGTCACGCAGTTTGTGGGAATGATAATTCATGGAATGTCCGGGATTTAACGTGACCAGAATTGTCATGCTCTTCTCTTCCACGTTCAGCACACGATAGCTTCCCCAGGATTTTTCGGCAAACATCACCTGGCCTTCGATACTGTCAACGTATGGTTTCATATAACTGGACTCTTTTTTGTCGGATACAAGAATTCCCTCCGGACCGGCCGAGATTACCACATCGGTTAATCCCATGGCAAGAACCGGAACATTCAGTTCGTTGATGACATGGACATTCCTGCAATGATCATCCATAATGCCTTTGCCCATAATGTTTTCGGAAACGGATTCCGTCAAGGTATTCCAGGTTCCCAAATCCTTCCAGGTTCCTTCATACATCATCACGGAAATGCTCTTTTCCTTTTCGGATACCGCATAATCAAAACTGATTTTCTCCAAATCGGAATAACGAGCAAACAAATCCTCGTATCCCTTATATCCGATCAGTTCTTCCGCCTTCTTTAACAGATATTCGATACGGAATGCAAAAACACCCGCATTCCATAAAGCCCCCTGTTTGATATATTCTTCCGCTGTCTTCTCATCCGGTTTTTCCTTAAACATGGAAACCTCGGATACTTCGTCGGTGGTTTTCGGAATGATGTATCCGTATTTTGCGGACGGATAGGTCGGTTTAATTCCCATCAGGCAAAGGTTGGATGCCGAAACTGCTGCCAGTTCTCCGAGTTTTTTCAGTGCATGGAAATATCCGTCCTCCACATAGGGATCCACAGGACAGATGACAACCGTCTCCTTCGGAGAAACATGCATCACATCCGTCAAGTAGGCACAGGATAAAACAATGGCCGGAAAGGTATCTCTTCTGTCCGGTTCCTTGCTGATACCCACATCCTCTCCGAGCTGATTCTTCAGTTCGGAAATCTGTTTTGCGCCGGTTGCCACGGTAATCACAGCATCAGGATCGGCCGCCTTTAGTCCACGGTACATCCTCTGTACCATGGATTCGTATTCTCCGTTTTCCTTTTTAAAAAATTTGATAAACTGTTTGGATCGGATATCATTGGACAACGGCCAGAGACGTTTTCCGCTTCCTCCGGATAACAGTACTACATTCATAGTTTATTTCCTTTCCGCTTCGCATTTTGCGAGTTTTCGGTCATGTTCCGCCATCAGACGCACAAGTTCTTCATAAGACGTTTTCTGCGGGTTCCATCCTAACACGCTTTTGGCCTTTGCGGGATTGCCCCAGAGATTGTCCACGTCCGTAGGACGGAACCACTGGGGATTTACACATACCAGCATACGTCCCGTAGCATTGTCATATCCTTTTTCGTCCAGTCCTTTTCCTTCAAAACGGAGCGTGATACCGTTGGCCGCGAATGCCTTGGTCGTAAAATCCCTGACCGTATGCTGTACACCCGTTGCGATTACAAAATCGTCCGGCTTATCCTGCTGCAGCATCAGCCACATGCATTCCACATAATCTTTCGCATACCCCCAGTCACGCAGGGAATCCATGTTTCCGAGCTCCAGATGATCCTGCAGCCCCTCTGCGATTCTTCCCGCAGCCAGAGTGATTTTTCTGGTAACAAAGTTTTCGCCTCTTCGTTCGGATTCGTGATTAAACAGAATTCCGTTGCAGGCAAACATTCCGTATGCTTCACGGTATTCTTTTACAATCCAGAAGCCGTACTGCTTTGCCACCGCATAAGGACTGTACGGATGAAACGGTGTGGTTTCCGACTGGGGAACCTCTTCTACTTTTCCGTAAAGTTCCGAAGTGGATGCCTGATAGATTTTTGTTTTGGATGTAAGTCCCAGTATTCTTACCGCCTCCAGAATACGAAGAACACCGATGGCATCGACTTCACCGGAGTATTCCGGTACATCAAAAGATACCTGAACATGGGACTGTGCCGCCAAATTATAAAGCTCGTCCGGTTTCACCTCTCCGATGATACGAATCAGGGAAGAAGAATCCGTAAGATCTCCTTCGTGAAGTTTTATCCGCCCATCGCGGATTAAATGCTCGATTCGCTGCGTATTGGAAACGGATGCTCTCCGGATGATACCGTGAACCTCATATCCTTTCTCCAGAAGAAACTCCGCAAGATACGAACCGTCCTGCCCGGTAATTCCTGTAATTAAAGCTGTTTTTGCCATTTTGCTTCCTTTCCGACGAAAACCAAACCTTCGTCATGTTTCATTAGTATCTGGCCTGCCAGAAATGCCCAGAGGCCGTAAGCGCACATCGCATTCCGGTAATCATAAACCGGAACCGACAGCATAAAAATACCAAAAGAACTTCCGGCAATCAGTGCCGCGGTAATGATATAGGTCAGCATATTCCTGTTTCTGACCTCAGAAGGTGATGCAATCAGTCCCGCAATGCCTGCAAAAATCGCATAGATTACGGTCATGGCAAAACCCAGGGATGATGCATAGGCAAATATAACGGTAAGTTTCGGTGTTTTCTGCCACATCAGATTCAGATAAAGCGGATTCGCTGTAGGGCCGAAGGGATATTCTCTTAGAGAAAGAATTACGGGTGAAGTAACAAGGGAGAAATACTCCTTCATACATTCCTTGATAACCGCCTCTTTCGAATACTCCGCCAGTTCGCTCTCCTCATCCCTGACCGGATAATTGATGACAGTGTCATATGGATTCGGATAACGGAACCGTTTGGTGACATCCTCTTTCAATGAATAAACCGCTTTGTATTCCGGAACGGTTCTTTTCTGCACAGACCGGTTTTCAATCATGACCAGTCCGATGATTGCCGCTAAAATTGCAAGCAGTACCGCAACGGAAAGAGGTACCTTTTTTCCGATTTCCTTTTTCTTTACAAACGCCTTAATAAATCCCGACAAAAGAAGAATCAGGCAAAGAGCCGAAGCCGTCCAGAAATATTTCCAGGAAAGGAAACCCAAAAACAGGCATCCCGACAGAGCCGGAAACAGATACACGTAACTTTTTTCATCACCGAGTCTTCGAATCCACAAAAGAAGATGCGAGATGACCAGTAAAAGAATGCAAACACTGATTCCGTCCGGAAGAACAGCAAACATAAGCCTCCACATATATACATTGCCAAGCAGAAACACACTCAGTATCAGTACGTGTCTTGCGCGGATTTTCTCGCCTGTCAGGGCACGTAAAAATGCCGCCGTCGCCGCGTACAGTATCAGTTCGCAAAGGATAATCTGAAGTACATACAATACCGACTGATAAGGAAGGTGTATGATGCTTTCAACTTTTTTTGCAAACATGACAAAGAATACGTAGCCGAATAAATGAAAGCCGTCACTGCCGCCTTTTTGTGCAAGCAAAATATACTGTGCGCTCTCCTCGTAATACTGAAGGAGTGTCAGATTAAACATGCCCCAGATTACCGCAAAAACAGACTGTACGGTAAACGCCGCCGCAAAAACCGCTCTTCCTATGAGATTGATCCACTCACTTATTTTCTTCATCATTTTTTATTTCTGTTCCAGCTCCCAAAGGAGTTTGGTAAGCCGCTCGGTATACTGTTCTCTTCCCAGCACCGTATAATGAATTCTGTCTACATGATAAGGACTCTCTTCCATGGCTACCGTCTCCACACATCCGGTCAGATTATCCAGAAAATACACGTAGGGAAATTCCTCTGCCACTTCTTTTGATACATCGAAATACCGGTCGATTGTCCCACCGCCGTAGTCGAATTCCAGGCCGGAAATGTATGCGTCATTTTCTTTGTCATATCCCCAGATATACGGAATGGACGAAATCACAATCCTGGCATTCGGGCAAAGTCTGTGTATCCGTTTTATGCTGCTTCGAAGACTTCCCGCATAAGAGGCATCATCATCTGCATGAGCTCCTTCCAACGGAGCGGATGCCATGTAATCATTGACTCCGAAGTGAATGATTACATAGTCGAGCGCTTGATAATCCAGATGTTTCAGCACAAGCATATGATCGCTGACATAATATCTTTGATCCAGCAGTTTTTTGTCTCTGTACACCGGAGAAAAATCTCCCGTTTCCATCATTTTTGTGATGTCGGATAAATCAAGCAGTGTAAAAAAAGAATCCAGATCGTAAGGTTCCTTCTTGCGATACGCGCAGGTTCCTCCGACCGCGGCATTATAGCAGACCGAGTCGAATTTCTTCTCCGTCATCTGCGGAATGGTTTCTCCTCCGAAGTCAAACGCGATATTGCTGTCTCCCAAAAACAGGATTTGTTTCTTTTCCTGTAATATGGCGGGAAAAAAAGCTTTGGGACGTCTCAGTGCAAGCAGGCAGATTAATACCGCCGTCAATGCAAATACCGCAGCAAACACAAGAATCCGTATATTCAGTTTGCTCTTCTTTTCATTTTCCATTTATACAGCCTCTGTCAACGGGTCCTTTCAGCGGGTTTTTCGATTCCCTATGCCTGCATGAAATAGGTTACCCCAAAAAGCAGTCGGATAAAGAAAATCAGTCCGCAGTATAAATGATAACCAAAAACCGCTCCGAGAACGGAAGCATACAGTACATGCGGTATATATTTCCCGGCAAGGAAGGACGTACTCCGCAAATTATCAAGGAAATACACAAGGCTTACAATAAACAGCACAAAAAGGCAGATATCATATCCCCAGGTAAAATTACCGTCAAGCGCTCTGCTTCCGGTTTCTTTTAAAAACAAAAGCTGCAACGCTCCGAATCCCCACATGCACCATGCCAGAAAAAAGGGAGTATGTACGATATATTCTTTCTTCTTCAGGTTCTCAAGTGTTTTCTTAATGACCGGTACGATATTAAAGCAAAAGACAAGTACCGGGAAAAGCGCCGAGAGAATCATCGTAAAATACGGTCGTTCCGCCCGCAGATAAACATTGTATCCGAATTCAACCGCTATGCCGTTTCCTGTTTCTTCCCCGAACAAAACCAGTTCCTGGAAAACGACAATAGCCAGGGAAGGAAGGACGCTCGATGCAAAAAGCAGAATCCTCTTAACCGGTACTCTCCGGTATAAATCGAAGAACAGTCCGATCAGTGCCGCCGGTGCAAACACCAGCAGGAAACTTGTTTTTGTCGCAGTCGATAACGTTAAAAATACGGTAAAGAGAATCCAGTCTTTCAGTTGTACTTTCTCTTTGTAGTTCTTTGCAAACCGTAAATAATACGCAATCGTCAGAAGAGCAAAAAACTTCATCACCGTGTATGTGGAATTGTGCCAGATGGACGGTGACTGATATCCTACATATCGTTGATAATGAACCGCCTTAATAAAGCAGGGCATTACGATATTTACGGCAACTGCCGAACAAAGCGCAGACCAATCGGCTCCGCGAAGTTTCAAACCGGCAAATACTTCATTTCGGAAAATCCAATATGTCGCAACCATGGTGCCTCCGGCAAACAGCGCCAGCACAATGGCGACTATGACATGATACAAAGGAAGCATGGATGCAACGCGGTAAAAAAACGCAGTCAGGGAATATCCCCAGCCTTCTTCCGCCATATGAAGGTGCGCGGGAAGATCGGATTCAAAATACTGATTGTTTGCTGCCGCAGCCTGCATGTAAAACAGATAACCGCAGGCCATGGTGTACGTGCCAAAGAGAATGGTTGCCACGACTTTAAACAGCACATCTTTTTTGTTGTCGGCCATTTTATTCCTCTTTTTGATCTTTCGCCGCGATAACCTCACGGATAACATACTGCGGAGAATTATTCATGCACAGATACATTCTTCCGACATATTCTCCGATCATTCCAAGCATTAACATCAGCATTCCGCCGATGAAAACCAGCACACTCATCAGTGCAGAGAAACCGGCCTGCACATCAACCAGAACCAGTTTTTTGATAATGGTGTATATTCCGTATAAAAAACCGCTGCAGGCGCAGACACAGCCTATAAAAGTAGCGATTCGAAGCGGTTTGATGGAAAATGCCGTAAATCCGTTAAACCACAGCGAAAAGAGTTTGCTTAACGTATAACCGCTTCTTCCCACTTCTCTTGCCCGATGATTTACCTCCACGTTGGTAATGTTTTTGGTGGCACGAAGTACCAGTCCGATCACATAGGAATACGGTTGCTCATAACGAAGCATATCATTCACGACAAAACGTTTTGCCGCAAAGTAACTGGATATATACAACTCCTTCGGTTTTCCGAGCATGACTCTGGTCATCTGTTCGTTCACTTTGCTGCCGAAATTTCGAAATCCGCTGTGCTGCTTCTTTCCGTAACTTGCATAGCAGACATCGAACCCTTCCTTCAGTTTATCCAGAAGTTTTCCGACCTCGTTGGCAGGTGTCTGTCCGTCGTCATCGAGGCAGACCACAATATCTCCCCGGCTCTGTCGCATTCCGGCCATCAAAGCCGCATGCTGTCCGAAATTTTTTGCAAGGTCGATACCCGTGATAAAAGGATATGTATCGCATAAATTTCGAATGGTATTCATGGTCTGATCCGGTGAAGAATCGTTTACGAGAATCACCTCGTAATCATAACCGGTCAATCCATCCATGGTAGTGCGGATTTCCTCCACCACGCCTCCGACGGTCTGTTCGGAACGATAGCATGGAATAACAAATGAAACTGTTTCTTTTGTTGTAAAACTCATTTTCTTTCCTTTCGAAGGATTCTCATTTCTCCGCATTCGGATTAATGATTCCCATCAGAACAATATCGCGGTATACACCGTTTACAAACACATCATCGTGAAGAAGGGCTTCTTTAACGAAACCGGCTTTTTCATAACTGCGAATCGCCTGCTCGTTATCCGAATATACACGCAGAAATAACCTGTGCAGTTTCAGATCCCGGAATGCATGAAGAATCATTAATTTTGCCGCTTCGGTTCCGACACCCTTGCCTCTTGCCGCATCCTCTCCGATAAAAATTCCGTACTCCGCTTTCCGGTGGTCGAAATCAATGTCCCGGATATAAACGCTTCCTACCGGAATGTTCCCCTCATTCATACAGATTACAAACTGTTCCACTTTCCCGGCTCTGACAAAATTTTCAAGCCATGCCGTATGAGACTCTCTCGTAAAGAGCCGCTGATCAATGAAATGCAGACGAACCGCGTCGGAATTTCTCCATCTGACAATATTGTCCGTATCACTCTCATCAATCGGTTTTAAAAAGACAGTGTTTCCTTTGATGATTTCAGCCATTCTTTACTCCGTAAAATTCTCTGATACACTGAATGATGTATTCCACCTGATTCGTCTCTATGTTGTAGTACAAAGGAAGACGTACAAGTCTCTCGCTTTCCTTTGTTGTATAAACATCCTCTCCGTGGAATCTTCCGAAGACAAGTCCTGCGGGAGCGGAATGAAGCGGAACATAATGGAATACCGCCAGAATTCCCTTCTCTTTCAGGAATGCAATCAGTTTCGTTCTCTCTTCCAAATCCGCTGCTTTAATGTAGAACATATGCGCATTGTGTTTGCAGTACTCAGGAATGAATGCAAGTTCAATCAGTCCCTTTTCTTTCAGTTCCTTTAATCCTTCGTAATAAAGATTCCAGGTTTTCAGACGATTATCCGTAATCTCCTGTGCAAGTTCCAGCTGTGCATAAAGATATGCCGCATTCAGTTCGCTCGGCAGATAAGAGGAACCCTTTTCCACCCAGGTATATTTATCAATTTGTCCGCGGAAGAACTTTGCACGGTTGGTTCCTTTTTCACGGACGATTTCCGCCGGTTCAAAATCCTTTTCGTCACGGATCAGAATAGCCCCGCCTTCTCCCATGGAAAAGTTCTTCGTTTCATGGAAGGAGAAACATCCGAATTCACCGAAGGTACCGAGTGCCTTTCCTTTGTATTCGGACATAATTCCCTGCGCAGCGTCCTCAATTACCTTTAAGTGATGCTTTGTCGCGATTTCCATAATGGTATCCATTTCGCAGCCGACCCCCGCATAATGAACCGGAGCAATCGCTTTTGTCTTATCCGTAATGGCATCTTCAATCAGCTTTTCGTCAATGTTCATCGTATCCGGGCGGATATCCACAAACACCGCGGTAGCCCCACGCAGAACGAATGCATCCGCCGTGGATACAAACGTATAGGACGGCATGATTACTTCATCTCCGGGTCCGATATTTGCAAGAATCGCAGCAAGTTCCGTCGCATGTGTACAGGACGTGGTCAGCAGCGCTTTTCCCGCACCTGTTTTGTTTTCCAGCCATTCGTTACATTTCGCCGTGAATTCACCGTCGCCGCAGATTTTCTGATTTTCCACTGCCTTTTTTATATAATCAAATTCCTTTCCCGTACAGGGCGGGACATTAAATCGAATCATGTTAGCCTCCTTGCCAATTCTTTTTTATTTTCTGACCGTCAGATTACCGGTACGTTCTCTGACAATGTATCTCGGGCGGTTCTTTACTTCTTCATAAATTCTTCCAAGATAATGACCGATAATACCGAGACTGATCATAATGCAGCCGCCGATTAATAAAAGTAAAAGGATTACCGTGGTAAAACCTTCCACGGCGGTGCCGATGAAGTAATTTACAAGTGTCTGGATTCCCAGAACAATTGAGAATACTACCATAACAAAACCGACGATTCCGATCAGACGAAGCGGAGCCGTAGTAAAGGATGTGGTATTTGTGATTGCATATTTTACGAGTCCCGAGAAGGACCATTTGCTCTTACCCTTTGCCCGTTCCTTAACGTCATATTCAACCTGCGTGGATTTAAAACCTACCCAGAAGGATAATGCCCGGAAGAAGGTATTGCTCTCATTCAGGGAAAGGAGCGCTTCCACCGCCTTGCGATCCAGAAGTTTGAAATCCGAGGTCGCATTTAGATTCATCTTCATTAAGGAACTCATGATTCCGTAAAAGATGCCGGCAAACATTTTATAAAAAATGCTTTCCTTTCCGCGGGAGGATTTAATCCCTTCCACAACCTCATATCCTTCTTCCCACAGCCGGTACATATCCACCAGTGTCTCGGGCGGATGCTGCAGGTCGCAGTCAATCACCGCCACACAGTCTCCGCCGGCTGCAGACAGTCCTGCGAAAATCGCCGCTTCTTTTCCGAAGTTTCTCGAAAACTGAAGTCCTTTCACTCTTTCATCCGTTTCCGACAATCTGCAGACTTCCGCATAGGTTCCGTCGGTGGAACCGTCGGATACAAACAAAAGCTCATAATCAATCTGCGCATCCGAAAGAATTCTTCCGATCACTTCGGCCGTGTTTGCAATGTTTTCCTCCTCGTTATAGGAGGGAATAACTACCGATAGTAAACTCATAAACACTCCTTTAAAACTATTGTCTCCACTGAGGCGGTTCGGTCTTGATATACATTACGCCTTTAACGATTTTAACGCTGTCTTTTGCCGGGAAGGAATCCATTTCTTCGTATTCCTTACTTTCCGCTATCTCCACAATCCGGTCTCCGTCCAGAATAATGTTAAACGTAAAGCCCATATAGTTTTTCATGAAATAGAAATACTGCTCTCCCTTGTATACCAGAATATCGCCGGTTGTACCGGAAATATGATTCGTAACATCTCCCGTAATATCCGTAACCGGGTATTTTTCCTCGTCAACCACACCAATCATGGCAACAGGCATACCCGTGTAGTATCCATCCGTCTGCTCCATGCGGTCAATCAGACGCAGGCAGTACGCATAGGTCTTCTCATAGCGCTCACGCATATTAAAATACGCAATGTTGTCTTCAAGCACAAACTGCCAGATTAAAAGAATCGATGCCACTGTTGCAAGTAAGGACAACGTAAGCGGGAATATCCCGATTCGAATCCTGACGGACTTCTCTTTGCGTTCTTCGGATTTATCTTTATTCTCCGAAGCTTTCTCTTTACTCTCCGAAGTTTT
>DLBG01000023.1:0-63430 GCA_002494135.1 Lachnospiraceae bacterium UBA7027 | reverse complement strand
CTTTACTCTCCGAAGTTTTCTCTTCACTTTCCGATACGGTTTCCGGTCTGTCACCTTCCATACTCTTTATCGCGCACTGTGCAAGAACCACTGCCATAACAGGAAACAGCGCCCACTGCATACGCATCAGCAGATGATAATAAGCATCCGATGACATGAGCAGTACGATATTGGTCCCGAGCGGGATCAGTGCCGCACATACCAGAATCAGAAGAATCAGATTCCATTTCCTGTATGCTTTCGAACGGACAAGGATTGCAATCAGGGCACAAATTGCAACCACACAGAGAACCACGGCCGCGGCCAGCGAGAAATAATTCTGAAAGAAAATATTCCCTTTCAGCGCAAATGCCGCAAAGTCATGATAGATGGCACTGATCTGCTGCGGAAGCTCCGATACGGAAATTTTTCCCATGTGATCGAGTCCCTGATAAGTATCCATCTGCTTGTGCTGAAGAAGCAGGCAAATTTTCAGAATCACGTAATAGGAGATTCCGCCGAGAACTCCCATTCCCAAATACCGAAGTCCGAGCGTGAGTGTTTCTCTGATATCCCGGTTCTTCGCGCAAGCGAGGATGATGTCAAACAGGCATAAAAGAATGGTAGCCGCAAGATATGCCTGATAAATTCCAAGGCTGAAGGAAAGCGCAATCCCGCCGAAAATCCAGCCCGGCTTTTTGAATTGCTTCGTCAGAAATACGGCCAGGACCGCAAGCGCAAATCCCATATAATATCCGTCTGCCGTATACATATAGGCAAAGGTTGCGGTAACCGCGGGAAAAGTAACAAGCAATGCACCAATCAGTCCCATGGCAATCTTGTCTTTTACTTCAAAAATCGCAACCAAAAGAACGGCTGCCACGGCCAGGTACACAACGGATAAAACCGCATTAATCCACTTTAAATCAAAGTAGGATGTGATGCCGCAGGCTACGGTAAGAAACCACCTTCCGCTGGTTACCATGTTCTGATCAAAATAGAAATTCGTCATGGCATCCGAATTCGGGAAGTCATTTACCATTACCGGAAGATGCGTCAGCAATCCTACTACAATCGTAGTTAAAAACGGGATAACGATATTCTCTTTTTTCAGTTTTTCGAAATCAAACTTCATCTCTTATCCCTTCTCGCGAACAATGTATACAGGGCGGGCTTTAATCTCGTTATATGCCTTGGCAAGATACATACCGATGATTCCGCTTACAAAAAGCTGAAGCCCCGAAAAGAATGTAATCATACATGCCAGTGACGGCCAGCCCATAACAGGATCCCCGAACAGCAATGCGCGGACAAAGAGGAACACCACGGCAATCAGTGCCAGGACGCAGAAGAACAGTCCGACAAAAGATGCCCATTCAAGCGGTGCCGTTGTGAAAGCGACCATCCCTTCAATGGAATAACGGAACAGGGAAAAGAAGGACCACTTGGTTCTTCCGGCCACACGTTTACGATTCTCAAAATCAATCCATTTGGTCTGAAATCCTACCCAGCCGAAAATTCCTTTGGAAAAGCGGTGATATTCCTTCATGGAAAGAATGGCATCCACCATTACCCGTTTCATAAAGCGGTAATCTCTTGCTCCGTCCATCATGTTCAGTTTTGCAATCCGGTTCATAAGCCGGTAAAATCTTCTGGCAAAGAAGGAGCGGATAATCGGTTCCCCTTTCCGGTCCACTCTTCTGGTAGCCGCACAGTCATATTCCTCTTCTTTCACCGCCTGATACATTTGCGGCAACAGTTCCGGCGGATCCTGCAAATCCGCATCCATAATTACGACATAATCCCCTGTGGATTCCTCCATTCCCGCCAGCATGGCAGCTTCTTTTCCAAAGTTCCTTGAAAGAGCCAGATAATGTACCGCGGGATCCTTTTGAGCAAGGGATTTCATAATGGAAAGCGTCTGATCGCGGCTTCCGTCATCCACCAGAATGTATTCAAATTCAAGCGTAGTCATCTCACCGATTACCTGCTGTACAGCCTCATAAAAGAGGGGCAGTGCTTCTTCCTCGTTATAGCAGGGCACTACAATTGAACATTTTTCCATGATTAAGCCTTTCTTCTGAAAAGTTTCCGGTAAGCGGTAAGCGCTTCATAGTACCAGAAAAACAAAAACGGTGATTTACAGTGCATATGCGTCAGTTTTTTTACTTCTGCATTCTGTCGTTCCATAAAGTAAGAATTACTCTCGTAATCCGGGAAGCAGTTTAAGATTCCGGAACGAAGGAGTCTTAAAAAAGACAGTTTCTTTTTGAAAAACGGAACACCGATCATGTAAGTAAACAGTGTATTGATATAAAACAGTTCCGTAAAGCGATACTCGATTTCCTCCGGAAACTCCTGCAGGTATTCCCTTTTCCAGCATTCCTCTATAAAGATGATCATCGAATCCATTCTGTCTTCGCACTTTTTTACGTCAATATGATGCGTGGTGGAAGAACTCTGCTGGTAATAGTAATAATTGTCCTCGTCGAGATATTCAAAATGTTTGCAGCCAAGCATGGTAAGAGGCCCCAGACAGTTATCTTCGTAAAACATGTACTCAGGAAACCACAGACCGTCACGAACGAAAATCTCTCTTTTGTATATTTTCGTCACCATACTGCCCGGTTCGAGAATCAGGCTTGCATAGCGTTCGCGATTCATAACACCCGACTGTTCTTTGGAATTGTTCTTTCCCGGTTTCCCTTTTATAAACGAGTGCTCGCTTGTGTAGTTGTAGTTGCAGCCGACGATATCGGCACCGGTTTCTTCGGCCCTGTTTAAAAGTATCTCATAGTAGTCCGGACTCACCCAGTCATCACTGTCCACGAAACCGATCCACTCACCGACCGCCTTAAGAAGTCCCAGGTTCTTTGCTCCTCCCTGGCGACGGTTGTTTTCGGATGCAATGACGCGGATTACACCGGGATTCTTTTCTTCGTACTCCCTAAGAATTTTCAGGGAATCATCTGTGGATTTGTCATCCACCGCGATGATTTCGTAATCCGAAATCGTCTGGTGCAACAGTGAGTCCAGGCAGAATTCCAGGATTCCGTCGTGTGCCATATTATATACCGGTACAATAATACTGAGTTTCATTCCCTGTTTCAGCGTTCCTTTGTTATAGTCCTGTTTTCAACCCTGTACACCGAATCACATTTCTCGATGGTCTGTAATCTGTGTGCAATGATAATCATGGTCTTGCTTCCGTGCAGGCGGTTGATGGAATCCACAATAGCCTTTTCGGTATCGTTATCCAAAGCAGCCGTAGCCTCATCCATGACAAGCACTTCGGGATCTTCGTACAACGCTCTTGCGATTCCGATACGCTGTCTCTGACCGCCGGATATTCGCACACCTCTTTCACCGATTCTGGTATCGAGGCCTTCCGGAAGTCCTTTTACGAATTCATCCAGCTGGGCTTCGCGTAAAACCTCCCAGACACGGTTCTCGTCAATGGCCTCTTTCGGAATTCCGAATGCAACATTGCTTCGGATGGTGTCATCCAGCATAAAAATGGTCTGTGGAATATATCCCACGTTTTTAAGCCACTTTCTGTAGTTTCCGTTCTCTAAAACATCGACTCCGTCCACAAGGATGTTTCCTTCTTCCACTTTCAGAAGACCGAGGAGAATGTCCACGATGGTGGACTTTCCCGCACCGGTGGTTCCGACGATTCCCACGCTGCTTCCGACGGGAATGGTCAGATTCGCATGCTCGAAGATGTTTACGTCCGGCATCGTCGGATAGTGGAACGTGATATTCTTTAAGCAGATTTCTTTCGTAACGGGCAGTTTTTCCGCCGGAATTTCGAAGGCGGAAATATCGGTATTCTCATCTTCGATTTCCTTTTGAAGATTATCGGTAACACCCATAAAAAACGGCTCAAAATATGCAATGTTGTTTAACTGGTTATTGATCCGGTTTGCGCAGGGCATGAGGCGGCTTAAGCCCAAAGCAAATGCGGAAATCACCGTTAAGGTCCCGGAATTGTCCCCGCCTTTTAAAAACAGAAAGAGGAAATATCCGATGATCACTGCGATGCAGACCACCTCTATGATGAGTCGCGGAACATTGTTTACAAGCGTATATTTCTGTACGGCCCTTACATATCCCATTCCGCAGACATTATATTCATCCACGAAGTATTTTTCCCTGCCGGAAACTTTTATTTCCTTGATTCCCATAACCATCTCGGAAATATGCTTGAAAAGGCCGCTGTAAAAATCCTGGTTTTCCTTTCCGGCTTTTTTCATAATCGGCTTAATGAAAATTTTGATAATAAAGAGCGTTACAATCAAAAGTGCCGCAACAATCCCCGTAATCATCGGTTCCAAAATAAGCAGCGCCCCAGCAATACTTGCGAAAACAATCACCTCGGAAAGCAGCGTTAAAAGCGACTGGATTAACGCATACATATTGTTTACGTCCGACGTGATGGAACGCTGGATTACCGCGGTATCCGCCTCTAAAAAGAATTCATAATCCCTGCGGATATAATTTTTCATCATCCGTTCGGAGGTGCGGAACTGGTTCGTAAAAATAAAGCGGTATAAAAGTTTATATTCCCAGTAAATGTAGACGTTTTTTATTATAAATGCACAGATTAACCCCAGCATAATCACAATGCCGAAGGTCTTCTCATTCGTAAACGGAAGCGCGTGAAAGACTGCGGAGACGATTTTATTCTTTTCCACCGCATCCGGGGTCAGTACAATGGATACCACGGGAACGATACCGGCTATGGAGAATGCTTCCATTAAGGCACCGATAAACATTAAGACAATCAGTCCCGCCATCTGCATTTTCTGTTTTTTATCCAAAAGGATATTCAGTTTCTTTAAAATCTTGTTCATGTAATCTGGGCTCCCGTATAGATTTCGGTTTTGCCCGTTCCTTTCATCTTCATAAGCAGTCCGTGGAGTCTCCTGCTGAGTCTCGGAATCTGCATCAGAATCCGCAGATTCCGTTTCTCCTTCTCGGACAGAAACGGATTGTTTTGAATCTCCTTTTTGTTTTCCCGAAGAAAACGAATGACTCCGTCGCAGACTTCGTTATGCTTCATTTCCTTTACCGGAATGTGCAGAAGATAATCCAGTCTTTGATAAAACTGAAACCTTCTTGCTTCGGTAACTGCTTCCGGATACTTTTCTTTTGCGGTCTTGTATGCAACATCCGAGTTACTGATCATTGCATCGAAAAACTCTTTCCTGTAATTGCCTCTTGTATTACTGTTGTCGGACAATACAATATGATATCCGATATTATCAACCTGCCAGACACCGTCGGTTCTCTGAATCATTGCAAGAATCAGTTCGAAGTCTTCGTTAAGCTTTCCTTCCGAAAAACGGTAGTCCTGCATAAAACTCCGGCGAATCAGTTTCGTGCAAAACGATGCATCGCCGAGATGAAGCATTAAAAGCCGGAACATTTCCGCGGAGGGAATGTGATGAACCTCTCCGGTATCCTCCGGTTCGTTCAGGGCCTCACCGCCTGCGGAATGATAAACGGCACGAATCTGGCAGATATCTCCTTCCGGATGATCCAGTGCAGCGGAAAGAAGTCTTAAATACATATCTTTTTCCACATAGTCGTCACTGTCGCAAAAAGCAATGTAATCACCCGTCGCATTTTGGATTCCCAGGTTTCTTGCGGAAGAAGACCCGCCGTTTTCTTTATGCAGGGCAATAACGTTTCCATGCTCCTTCGCATACCAGTCGCACAGCCGCCCGGAATTGTCTTTCGACCCGTCATCCACCAGGATGATCTCCATGTTTTTATGCGTCTGTTCAAGCAGGGAGCAGACACATTTCTCCAGATAACCCTCCGCGTTGTATACCGGCACGATTACGGAGATTTTATACTCTTCAAGTGCCATTTGTTTTACCCCTGACATACTGATACATCTTCTTCTCGGGAATGACCTCCGCGGCGCTTAACGGTCCTTCTTTTTCAAACACAACCTCGCCCGTTTTCATGCTTTCGCACAGTTTCAAAAGACGCCTGCCGGCTTCCTTCGGATTCCACTGCGTTGCAATGGTCCGGTATGCCTCCTTTGACATGGCTTTTCTCAGCCCGTCGTTTGTAAGTACTTCTCTTAACGCATCCGTTAAAGATACGACATCACCGCTTTTGTATATGCGTCCGTTTACACCGTCCTTAATTAAAAACGGTACCGCTCCCGCCGCATGTGATGCGATAACCACGCAGCCGCTGTTCATGGCTTCGTTGACGACCGCGCCCCAGCCTTCTTTAAAATCGCTGGTAAAGAGAAATACATCCGCTTTGTCCATTTCTTCCCGGACTTCCGAAGGGGATAAGAATCCGGTAAAACGAACTTTTTCGGTCAAATGATTTTCCTGCGTGAAAGCTTTCAGTTCCTCCCCGCATTCCCCCTCTCCGATGAATGTCATCTCGAAGGGTATTCCCTCGCGATCCATGACTGCTACGGCTTCCAGCGCATCCTGTGCATGCTTCAGTTTCAGGAAACGTCCTGCCCAGAGGATACGAAGAACCGCTCCGTCTTTTTTATTCCGTCTTTCTTCTTCGGAAGATTCGCGAAATTCTGGGAAGTATCCCCATTTCAGTCTCTTATTGCGGTATGCGCGAATGATTTCAAAATCATCTGCCACATATGCACCCGAGCAAAGAAGACAGACGGGAGAATTCGAATAGCGCGTATGGTCATGATATTTCTTAATTAAGCCTCTCGGAGAAATTGCTTTCCACTGTCCTTCGCGATATAAACGTTCCGAATATCGGATGATGCTTTTCCCGGCTTTGAGTCTTTCTTCAATCAGATCCTCGCGTTCCGTTCCGCCGAAAATCACAACATCGCTTTCGGCAATCCGTCTTTTGCACTCTTCTTCGTCCTTCTCAAGTTCCAGAAGATACGGAGGCCTTCCGTTTTTTAAACCCCATCCCATTTTAACGCGCTCTTCTTCCATGGGTTCGGTCTGAACGAAAGCATAATCACTGCCGAGATTTTCATACATCACATTACTTACGGGAATCTGATGATGATTTATGTAGTTTGAAACGAACGTTACTGTCATGCTTATTCTGCTTTCAGAATGCTGTTATAGATTTCCAATAACCGCCTGTAATTTGTGTCCGCGTTGTGCGTTAATCGTGCGTGTTCTCCGGCGCGCCTGCACATCCCGTTCTGCCTCTCGCTTCCGTTTTCGGCAAAACACTTAAACACTGCTTCTTTTAATGCTTCTTCATCGAGGGCCGGATAAATAAATCCCTCATCTTCGTTCAGCAGATTTCTCACGCCGCCGACATCCGACGTAATTACCGGCATGGACAGAAGCATTGCTTCCCCGACGGAATTCGGAGAATTCTCCATCATGGACGGGGAAATAAAAACATTGGATTTTAAATATCTTTCCTTCATCGCATCGGCATTCAGGCTTCCCAGGAAAAAGACGTTTTCCTCAAGGTTTCCGTCACGAATCAGTTTCCGGATATATTTCCCGTAGCTTCCGATCAGCATTCTTTTTTTGAAGGAGTCTTCTCCTGTGATTTTATTGCCGGCAACATACAGTTTCACGTCCGGATATTCTTTCCGGATTTCGGGCAAAACTCTCAAAAGTACATGAAGCCCTTTGATTGGATAGTCTCCCTGGCTGGCAAACAGAGAATGTTTCTCGCATTTATCGTATTCCCACGTTCCATCGTAAAATACGCTTCTTAACGTTTCATTCATGAAATGATACTTCGCATGCGGGTTAAATTCCGACGTATAATGTCTGTCCCAGTCGGTACGGCCGGTAACGTTTCCGGCTATTTGGAGGGCCTTGATTTCGTTCTCGCCGCGGAGTACGAACTTGGCCTGCTGCCTCTTTATGTTGTCCTTCTTTAAATCGTCTCTTAAAGTACCGCCGTCTATTATTTCCTTCGGAAGTCCGTCAAAATAGTGCTCGGCATACACACTGCAAAGCCCCTGTATCCCGATTAAAATTCTGGAAGGATTGAAAGCCGCCCTGCAAACGGCCAGTGTATGCGGATATTCGGTTCCGAAAATGTGAATGACGTCGGGATTGAAATCCCGGATAATCTCCCGGAATCTCTCCTCCAGGCTTTCGTCATATCTCCATGCCTGATTCACATCATCGCAGTATCCGTAGGCCGTAACTTCATATTCTCCGCGATAGGATGCGTGCTGCGCATCCGTATTAAAGCAGACACCCAGTTCGATTCCGCTGTCTTCGGCAATCAGTTTTTCCGACAGTCCGGAAAGCCATCCCTCCTTGTTCGGGACTTCGATATTCAGATGTTTTGCAATCACCGGTATGCACTGATTGCAAACCCATAATACTCTCATCCTGCTCCTCTATCGGTACAGTTTTTTCTTTAAGGAATTGTACGCACCTGCAAAAATACTCTTCTGCGCAATCCAGGTTCGAAGCGGTTGCAGTGTCAGAATCATAATCCTGCGATAATGATCCGCCCGTTTCCTGCCCATGTAGTGAACCACGATTTCACGGTGTTCTTCTTTGTCACGTTTACGGTTTTCTTTTGTCTCGGAATATCCGCCTCCCTCATAAGCACTGACGCACAAATCAAGATATCCCGGGCGGATTCCTTCTTCGAAATAATTACGAAGGAAAAAATCGTAGTCGGCACGTATCCGGTACTTCGTCTGAAATCCCTGTTTTTCCCAGAGTGTTCTGTCGAAAAAACAAGCCTGATGATTCGGCATATGCCGGTAGCAGACCGACTCGGTAATTTCCTTCGGCTGACTGATGATTTCTCCTGCCTTGCAAAAGAATGCGTCTCCGTAGTAAATTCTCCGGTCGGGTTTTGCAGCGATTCTTTGCGCTGTCTTTGAAAGAACCGTGTCTTCATAAAACCGGTCTCCGCAGTTCATGAAGATCACAAAATTTCCTTCGGCTTTTGCCACGGCATGATTCATGGCATCGTAAATTCCGCTGTCCTTTTCGCAATAAATGCGAACACGGGGAGACGATTTTTTCTCAAAAAGAAAAAACTTTGCATTCTCTTTTTCTTCCTGCTTTGTCTGCGTAAATCCAGCCTCCTCCAATGCGTCGCACAAAAGGGGAACGGAATCATCCGCGGAATTACCGTCCTTGACAAGAATCTCGTAATTCACATAATCCTGTTTCAGAATATCCAGGACGGTATCTTTTAATTTGTTTCCCGCTTTGAAAGAAACGGTAATTACCGTAAAAAGCATCCGTAAACCGGCTCCTTTAATACATAATCCAGTTCCAGTAAGGAACAATGTGTGTTCCGATATCTTTTGCACTTTGCAGGAAGTAGATAAAATATCCGGCACCTGCCAAACCAATCAGAATCGTAAACGTGATCCGCATCCATTTCTTCGGCACCGCCAGAAGTACCGACGGAATCAGAAAAATCTGATAAACGTTTAAATAGTATCCGATTCTTGAAATCACAGGCATAAAGGAGCAGCACGCATATAACGTCAATGCAAGCAGATTCAGTTTAAAGAAAAACTGATTCCTTTCGTTGTCCTTTATGGCCTGCCTGTAAAAACACAGAGAGAAAATCAGTACCGCAACGCATCTTGCAATCTGTATCATACTGGTCTCGCCGGTATCGTAAACCGAGCCCTCGTAGAACGGATAGAAGAAAAAGATAATCCGTCTGTAGAAGTCCGGGAAAGCAAGAAGGCTTGCCGCAAACACACCGAGCACCGGATAAACCCATACCTTCCAGCGAAGTTTCGCAAGCGGATAAACCACCAGGCAAAACAGCACGGACATATGAAACGTCGATGCAAACAAAAGCAAAAGTACGAACTTCTCGTATTCCTTCCGAAAAAGATAAACCACCGAAAACATGGCAAAAGCCAAAACCAGATAATACCGGATGGAATTGAATCCGGAAAGGTAAATCCCGAAAACCATGTAGAGAAAGAACGCATAACCGAAACTCTCACTCAGCTCGTAGATTGCCTTCAGGGAAAAGAAAATGGTCACGGCCGCAACAATTGCAAAAATGATGATGTAATTCTCTTTCCCGAAAATGAAGTGGCAGATTCGTACAAACGTATTGAATCCGAATTCCGTCGAAACATAGCGGTTCTGCGCAATCAGATTGAAAATGGATGTATATTCCCAATAGTCGTTTCCGATTGCAATCCTGCACGCAGACAATGCCAGCAGAAAAAAGAAGATTCCGAAAAGAAGGCTTTCGTTTCTAAGCTTCCCTCTCGTATAGATTCTCTCTCCGCCCGATGCGATGATATTCTTTTTTCGCTCCACGCCCATGGCCATAAAAACGGTCAGGACTGCCAGAACAAGATAGATAATCATTTGTGCAGCCGCTTTCCTTCTCTGATTCCGTCCCGGATCTGTTTCCAGGCGTTCTTTTTACCGATTTCGTCGCTTTTGATATCCCCTTTCAGGTATACAAAGCGAAATGCCCATAATGCCGCGCTGTGCGGATAAAGAAACGCAAACAGCACTCCTCTGTCAAAAAAGAATTTCTCCGTAAATCCGTGAAACCAGGTGGAACCTTCGGATATTTCTTCTCCAAGTACTACAGGCGTAGTATAAACTTTGAGTCCTTTGCGGATGCAGTCCGTCAAAAACAGGGAATCTTCTCCGTTGGAATATTTTGCACCGCCTCCGAACAAAAGTGAAAATTTTACATCCGCTTTCTTTAAGGCATCTCTTTTTGCGGCGATGCTGTATGCCGGATATCTTCCGCAATTTATTTTTGAAACTTTTTTTACACCCTCATTCCAGTATGTTTTTCTTTCATCGCATACACGAACGTTGAATAAAAGGATGTCGGCACCGGGATTCTCCCGAAATGCATTTTCCAGAGCCTTTTCATATCCGGCATCATAAACAATGTCATCGTCCGCAAATAAAAGAATATCTCCCGTTGCATTCTCTAAAGCGGTATTCCGGCTTAAGCCGATTCCGCGTTCCGTCATGGAAATGATTCGAACGGTATGTCCACCGAATATTGTTTCCTCCTCGCCGCTTTTATCGCATTGGTTTACGAGTACGGCATCGGACGCGATATGCATTTTTTCAAGTAAAGCCGCAGGATCTTTCTTCAGTGCGGATATCAAAAGCTGGACTGACAAACTGTCTTCTCCTGAATCATCTTTCTACTTACGGTTTGACAAATACTTCAACATTCCCTTTTTGTCTGTATCATACAGGACAAAACCGAGAATATCCGTCTTGTGAATCTTTAAATAATCCATTGCTCTTTCAGCCATTTTACCGTTATTCCCTCCGGCCTTTAAGAGCAGAATTACTCCGTCGGATTCCTTTATCTCGGAAATCACATCGGCGTTTTGATTGATTCCGTCCACCGGATGAATCATATCCGCCGCACCGGTCAGCTTCTTTAGGCCTTCCAGACAGGGTCCGATTTCTTCCGCCGAACATCCGCTTTCACCGGAAACATCGGTAAGACAGACCTTCCTTTTTCCGGAAAGAACTTCCGATAGATTGTTCGCCGCCGCCTTTTCATCCCAGCTTGACAGTATCATGTTCTTCTTTTCAAAACAAAGAAGAGTGGGAATGTTGTAGCGAAGCATCGTTGTTTCCGGAAGGTAAACGGAATCATCCACGGAAAACAAAAACAAAAGCAAAACCAATGCTGCGACTGTCCCGATTATTGCTCCGGTGATGCTCATGCGCAGGGTTCTGTCATCAAATCCCTTCTTTACCGCGGTCTTTGCGGAGTCAAAAACCTGCACTCCGGTAACATCTTCCATCCGATCTGCGAGTTTTGCGATTGCTTTTTCGTAAGCGTTTGCAATGAGCACCGCTTCATCCGGATTCTCGCAGCTTACGGTCACAGTGACCAGCCTGACGTCACTTTCCAGCCCGGCCTTAACCACGCTTCGAAGAAATTCCGGCGTATACCCTTTGGGCAGTTCCTTTAAAGCCTCTTCAACGCACGCATCCGACCCGGCAAGTGTCTGCCAGGTATAATCATTGATGTATATATTGTCGATTTTCACTTCCTTGGAGTATGTTAAATAAAGCTGCGAAGTAGCAACATAGATGTCTGCCGGTGCGAAAACATAGGTCTTTAAGTAATACCCGCCGCCGAAAACAAGAGCGCCGAGCACCGCACCGATTAACAGCACATAGATTTTTTTTGCAAGATGTAAAACCAGCAATCTGATGTTCAATGGTTCTTTCATTGCCTTTTTCAGTCCTCTAATCTTTCCCCTTATCTGTTATCGTTCTCCGACTCTTTCTTAAGCGCGGTTACCTGCCCCTGGGATACGCCTTCCGTAGCATCCGGCAAAAACAGCACCTTCAGGGTTAAAAGCATCAGTCTTAAATCCAGCCAGGTGGAATAATTCTCGATATAAATCAAATCCAGCTTCAGTTTGTCGTAAGGTGTCGTATTGTACTTGCCGTAAACCTGTGCATAACCGGCAAGACCGGCCTTCACTTTGGTACGGTAAGTAAATTCCGGCATATCCTCCACATACTGGGCAATGATTTCCGGTCGTTCCGGTCTCGGTCCGATAAAGGACATGTCGCCGGCGATGATGTTAAAAAGCTGCGGAAGCTCATCGATACGGACTTTCCGGATAAATTTACCGAACGGTGTGATTCTGGGATCTCCCTTGGAGGCAAGTCTTGCCTTTCCGTCCTTTTCGGCATCCACCCGCATGGAACGGAACTTGATAATCCGGAATTCTTTTCCACCGACCGTTACCCTCTTCTGGCGATAGAAAACAGGGCCTCCGTCAGAAACCTTGATGATGAAAGCGGAAATCAGCATAATCGGCGAAGTGATAATCACTAACAGGATTGCACAAACCAGGTCGATGGTCCGCTTGATAAATCTTTGTTCAAGTGTCAGCGGATACTCTCTGGTCAAAAGTACCGGAGTATCAAAGAAATGCAGGACGTCCGCTCCCTGTACGATTACGTCCGAGATTTTCGGCATCATGTAAACACGAATGGACTTGCTGTAGCAGTATTTCAAAAGATTGTTCCGGTTCTTTTGCGGAATGTCCCAGATAATCATGCCCTGATAGCGCTGTTCGATTTCTTTTTCGATTGCCTCTTCCCCTTCGGAGATATTCATGATTTTTGCTATTACAAACCGGTCTTTTCTGGAGTTAAACTTCTCAACAATTTCATCCACGGGTCTGTCGCCGCAGACAAGCAGAAGATCGCGCGGAGCAAATACGGATCGGTAGATGAAATTCGAAAAGAACGACCAGCCCAGTGCGAAGACTAACTGAATTGCTGTCAGAATCAGAATGTATTTCGGATTGAACAGTCCGGCATTCATCAGCGAAAGCTGTGCATAGGAAATCAGGTTGGTTGCAAGAAGGGAAATAGCCTGGGAAAGGAAAATTTCAAAACTCCGCAGGTAGCCGATTTTACCGGCGCCGTAGGCCAGACTGAAGGCGAAAAGAATAATCGCGTAAATGGCAATCAAAAGTGCATCCCCCTTCTGGAAGAAGGTAAGAGGGATAATTTGTTTAAATTTTGCAAACCAAAGGAACGCATATCCCGCAACATCCAGGATAAACTCCACCGTAATCAGCTGCAAAACAAGTATTCTCTTTATGGATTCCAGTTTACCGCCCATAAAAAATCTCCCGCGTGGTAGTCTTGTAACCCGCAATGCCTTATTATGCCAAGACATAGGTCATTTTATTATACCACACAGGAGGTTCATTATCAACAAATCATACTATATAAAGTGCCCTGTTTTCAGCCGTTTTTTCGAGTTCGAAAACGAGCATCCCGGGCCGTCTCCTAAGGAGACGTTTTTTGATAGATAATATAGGTTTCGTTTTCGTAAATCACGATATAATTTTTAGAAAGAATATCGTTATTTTCTGTTAAAAACTTACTGTATGAGTGTACCACCCAGCCGGGATTGGAATTTTCCGGCTCTGTTTTTGAGAAAAGAAGATAGCCGGCTTCTTTGTTAAAAATTCCGTCCGTAAGCACAAAATTTTCACCCAGCCCGGCAGGAATTGCCATAATTACCTTCGGTTCCATCGTGTACATCAAAACCGTATTGTCCCACAAATCTTTCCCGGAATCCGGCTTAAGTACATCCGAGAATTCATCTTCCAAAGCCTTCCATTCCGTTTTTGTTTCAGAAACATTATACCGGTTCTGAATAAAAGCCCGGTACTGGGGCCGCATCAGAAAGATTCCGATGAACGAAAAGGACATAAGGAAACGCACAAGATATTCCCTTCGGGCCATCGCCATCAGATACAGCGAAAAAATCACCACAATCTGAGTCCCCCTGTAAAATGTGTCGGGTACAATAGTATACAGTGTCAGGTACATCACATAGAAAAGCGCCACGGAATGGGATATCATCCGGCCGATGTACTCATCTTCTTTCTTCTTTGGATTCTTCTTCCCTCTGACCGTCATAAACAGGCCGATTGCAAGAAGCGCCAGTGCAAGGAGAACACTATACGGGTAAAGGGGTGAAACCCGAAAATAATTTTTCAGTCCCCATACCCCCAGAAGACCTTCTTTCATCATTCCGAAAGCACTCCTTATTGTTCCGGCCAGATCGCCTGCAGACAGACTTGATAAAAGTTTCTCCGTTTTTCCGATGTTGTAATTACTGGAAATCAGATGCAGGAAATAGTAGCTTCCCCCGGCGAGAATCGCACTGGGTAATGCGGAAATCAAAAACCGCAGGTACCATTTTTTATCCCTGATCAGACCGCAGATATAAAGGGGCAGCGCAAATGCAAAGAATATATAAACCTGCATACTGTACAGAATAAAGAACGGAATCAGCACATATCTGACAACCGGATGCCCCTTTCTTAAGTAAACGTAATAGAGCATTCCCGCCAAAACGATTGCAATTCCGTATCGGAAAATCTCAGACATATTGGTACAGAGATAAAGAATAATCGGAACCGAAAGAAGCTGAAACCCGATTAAACGAAAACACCCTTCCCTGTTTGGTCTGGCAAGCAGATAAAACAGAAAATTTGCAAGAATCAGGTAAAACAGATTCACAAAGAACACAAAATGCTGTCCTGTCGGGAAAATCAGCGCAGGCAGAAGATACGGCCAGAGAATGGCCGGATTCCATGCCGGACCCGAACCGAGAATGGCGTGATTTCCGTCAAACCCGTAATATCCGAGCGGAGAAGCGTAATGCGAATATGTCTGAATCAGTTTTAAATAGACTGCTTCATCATTCCAGACAATTCCCGGAAACGGGTCCGTATGTCTGAAAACCACACTGATAAACGCAAGAAAAGCGACGATAAGAAGCGGCATAAGAATCATAAGAACAATCCATACCGTATCTTGTTTCGTCGCTTTGATTTTTTCCGAAAGGTTCTTCCGCATCCTAACGAATCACCACCAGGCAGTAGAACAGTGCAAATGCTATTCCCAGAAGTCCTCCGACGAGAACCTGGAACGGCGTATGACCGATGAATTCACGGAACTTACGCTGTGCTTCCGGAATATCCCCGTCCTGAATCTGCTTTTCAATCATTTCGTTCAAGAAAGCCGACTGAAGTCCGGTCTCTCTTCTTACACTCATGGCATCATACATAACAACCACGGAAAGTACCGCCGCTATGGCAAGCTCCGGTGAGCCGATTCCCCTGTTGATTACAATGGCCGTGGTCAGTCCGCACATTGCGGCCGAATGACAGGATGGCATTCCGCCGCTTCCGATCAAGCGCTCCGGAACGAATTTCTTGGTTGCGAACAGATGAATGAAGGTTTTCACCACCTGAGCCAGAACCCAGCTTAAAATCGCGCTCCACAGAATTTCATTGCGCGCAAACTCCTTTAAAAAATCAAGCATTTTTCTATCCTCTGTTTCCTAACATTTACCGTTTAACCTTCGGCAGGTTCTTCGAACATGACGTTTAAATCCACATTTCCGGTCACTCCCGGCACTTTTCCGTTGCTGGAATATTGCCACATGGCAAGATCGTAATGATAATACAGGGAATCGGAATAATATGCGTACCAGATCGGATATGTGCAGATTTGCCTGTAATTCAGCATATGGAACAGCGAATATGCATTTCCGTAAATCATCGGCGTATATCCCGCTTCCTTTACTTTCTCGCAAAAATGAATCACAAGTGCGGTCCGATCATCCGCTGAAAGCGAATTGGTTCTTGCCGTTCCCGCATCCAGTTTTTCCACGTCGATTGCAATGGGTCCGGTGATATGATACGGCTCAACCATTTCCAAAAGAGCCCGCACTTCTTCATCGATTTCTTCTTCGGTTATGGCCTGTGAAAAGAAATAAACGCCCGTTTTCAGACCGTTCGAAGTGGCACCGTTAATATTTCCCTCTGCCTGTTCATCCATTACCATTTTGCCGCTTCCGTAACCTCTGTAACCGGCACGGATAATCACGGCCTGCACGCCGGATGCTGCCACTTTCGGCCAGTCTACGGCGCCCTGGTGGGATGAAATGTCAATACAAAGCGTTGTTTTTACTTTATCGTTTTCTTTGTAGTAACGGAATCCACTCTCCTCCGTCACAAAGTTCTCCTTCAGATAAGGGTTCCCGGGGATTGTGGAATCCACATCCTCAAAATAAAACGTTCCGTCTCCCGGGTAAACCATGCATTCCGGATACAGTTTGCGAAGAATGCTGATGAAGGAAGGGCCTGAACTCTGCGCTTCCTCGCGAATCATCCCTTTGATTTCGTTTTCTTTCTGTTGTCTGGCTTCCTCCGCGGATTCGGAAACCATCTTATCCACTTCTTCCTGCGTGTAGGTCACCATAACCTCGGAATCTGAGGGGCTCTCGGAAACCGCTTCGGTTTTAAACAGATCCCGGAAGGTTTTGCCCGAGTTCACAAAAAAAGCCATTGCCGCACACAGAAGCAGTGAAATCAGCGTACAAACAGCCAATACGACCGTAACCGGCAGCAATGAATTCTTTTTCTTCTTTTTGGTTTTTCCTTTTGTTTTGGGCCCTTCTTTGGCTTCGGGCCTTTTTTTGATTTCTTCCATGAATCGTCCTAGATTGTTACTTTATACTCCACTTTGCCGATTCTGACTATGTCATTTGCGGCAAGCGCCGTTTTCTCCTTAATCTTGGTTCCGTTTACCTTGGTTCCGTTGGAAGACTCCATATCCGTTACGAATACGGTATCGCCTTCTTTTTCAAACTTACAGTGAACTCCGGACACATAGCCGTCATCCGGAATGCAGATATCATTCTGTGCTTTTCGTCCCACCATATACTCGTTTTTCCCCGAAGCCGAAAAGGAACGTTCCGGATTCGAAAGATCCGTTAACTGCAGGGACCATTTTGCTTTATGATGGGCTGTTTTAAACACACCCGGACTGTTATTCTCTTCGGAATAATCCAGCAGAGCATGATTCACTGCCGGATTGGCAGAGGATTCCGTATTTTTCTTTTTTGCAATATGATTGCGAATCAGCGTATATGCAAACACCCCGATATTTAACACGATAAAGAAAGTTACCACCCATGCCACAATGGTGAGTGTTTTGGCTGCATCTGCATTTGTCATAAGCAAAAGCTTACTCATCTTTGTCCCTCCTCTTTTGGAAGCATGTATTCCTTTGCCTCTTCACGATCCGGGCAAAGACTGACAATTTCTTCCGCAATGGATCTGGCCATATCTTCTTCTCCGGCATTCACCAGAGCTTTAATATTTTTTAACTGGATATTGTAATACTCATCCACCAGAAGTCTTCTGCGCACGGGCACATAATCGTCTTCGGGATGTTCTTTGATATAATCGTCCAGATAGGCAATTGCATTCAGATAGGTCCCGACATCCATACTGATATCGATCATTGCTGTAGCTTCTTCGACAGCCTGTCTTCCGCGCATTTCGCTTAAATCATCGCATTCTTTTATGGCCGTCTGTGCTTTCTCATAGCAGGAATGACCTTCCGGGATTTGTTCGTAAAGTTCGCAGGCTTTCTGATAGTCGCCTTCGGCCTTCAATTCTTCCGCTTCCTCAAAAAGAAGTTCCGCCTCTCTCCAGGCATTCATCGCTTCCACAAGTTCTTCCATCTGCTTGTCTCCGGATAAAACCTTGTCCCGGAGCATTACCACCTCATCGCAGATTTCGTCATATTCCTTTTTTCCGTTTATGTAATCGCTCACCTGTATTTTGGCATACTGTTTACAAAGTTTTTGTGTCGCAAGGCGGTTTTTCACGTCTTTGGAGGCATTAATCTCCTGATAACACTCTACTGCTTCCCTCATGTTCCCCGCATTTACCGCATCTTCGAAGCGGTAATAGGGTCCCTTAAGTTTGGCAACGTTCACCCACAGAACAATAACCACGACGGTAAGAATACCGATCCCGGCAAGAATAAACTTCTGTGTGTTTGATAACTTCCCCGACATTATTTACCCCTCAATTTCCTGCAGATAGCGTTTCAGCGCATCCCGCCAGTCGGGAAGCGGCGTAAATCCGCACTCTGCAAGTTTCGACTTATCAAGCCTCGAATTAAACGGACGAACTGCTTTCGATACCCCATACTCTGCAGTTGTCACAGGCTCTACCGTAAGTCTTTCCGCCCGGTATTCCTCATGTCCCAAAAGGGCTGCCTGTTTAAAAATCTCCACGGCAAAATCATACCAGCTGATATAGCCGCCCTCGTTGGTTGCATGATAAAAACCGTATTTGTCCGTGAGAATCATATCCACCAAAAGACGCGCCAGATCGAACGTATATGTAGGCGTTCCGACCTGATCGCATACTACTTTCAGTTTATCATGCGTCTTACCCACGTTCAACATTGTCTTGATAAAATTCTTACCGTTTACGCCGAAAACCCAGGCAATCCGGACGATAAAATACCGGCTTGCATTCTCTGTCACGGCCATCTCTCCGTGAAGCTTGCTGTCCCCGTATACATTAAGCGGTGCAAAATCCCTGCAGTCCGATTCCCAGGGTTTTTCCCCCTGTCCGTCGAATACATAATCCGTACTGATGTACATAAGCTTCGCCCCGGCCTCTTCGGCATATTTCGCGATATAACGCGTTCCTTCTTCGTTAATCCGGTACACCAGTTCTTTTTTGTCTTCGTCCTCGGCCAGATCCACGGCTGTCCAAGCGGCACAATGAATGACGGCATCCGGTTTTTCGTTTAAAATAACCGTCTTTACCGCTTCTTCATTCGTTATATCAAGTGAAACATAGGGCATTGTCGTGACGGGACTTCCGTCCATGGCCCCGGAATATACCTCGTTAAGGTCGCTTCCGACTCCTTCAATCCCTCTTTTGCTCAATTCGTTCATGACATCGTGTCCGAGTTGTCCGGCCACTCCGGTTACCAGTACTTTCATAATTATCCACCTGTTTTTACAATCCAGATTCCGTTAATCTGTTTAATAGAATTCGCTTCCGGGAAATACGGCATATAAAGAAATTCAAGCGTTTCAGCAACTTCCGTCTGCTCTTCCGGTGTGGGAACACTGATTGTGACATTTAAGTAATGCTTCATAAATTCCGCATATTTTTCTGCGGAATTGGTGCTGAAGTCTCCCATTGCTCCGAAGAACAGAATCGTCACTTCCTGGGTTATTTCCGAAGGGGGATATTTTCCCCAGTTCGGGTAGCCTCCCACGATGGCAACAGGGTCACCCGCTTCATATCCTTCCGTCTGCTCCAGCCTGTCCGCTATCCGCAAACAGAGCGAATAGGTTTTTTCATATCTTTGCTCCAAATTTAAGTATACTACATTTGCCAGCAGGATAAAATGGCCAATCATACATCCGGCGGCAACAATTCCGGCAATCGAAGCAACCCGAAACGGCTTGTTTTCTTCCGTATTCCGTACCGTTTTATCAAAAAGCGCAAGAGCAAAAACAAAGAGAACCGACCACGGCATCCGCATCAGAATGTGAAAGAAAATATCAGGCGAAATCACCGCCACTAAAGACGCGCCAATCGGAATCACGGCAAGAAGCAAAACGGTGCAAACCGTTTTCCATGCAGAAACATAGATTTTTTTCTTTATGACCAGCCGAGCAAAGAGCAGTATAGCCGCAGCAAGCAACAGATAATATGCGATTCTCTCCCAGATATTGACGGTAAATACACCGTTTGAAAACGTAAATTTCACGAAATCCTTCAGGCTGGCCGCAATTCCGGACGGAATAGCCGATAAACTCACGCCGGTAACCCTGTCCGAGCCCTGATAGCCGCTTAGCGTACTGCCCGAAAACCGGAGCATTGCCTTCAGTGTCAGCACATAAAACACATAGGCCCCGATTCCCATACCGGCGAATCGAAGGCTGCTTATAATAAACTCTTTTTTCTCCGCCTTCTCGTTAAGCAGATCCAGCAGGAGAACCGAAACCGCAAGGAGAATCGCAACGGAAAAATAGGACTGGTACACGCCGATTGACAATCCGAGCAGAAGAATTCCTGCAAGGAATCCCCACCTGATTTTCTTTGTCAGATAAACGGATAATGCCGCAAAGAACAGCGCAATCATGTAGCCGTCAATCGTATAGGCGTAGGAGAAAGTTCCCGTGACGGCGGGAAATGTCGCAAGAATTCCTCCGGCGAAAAAAGCCGCCGGTTTGCTTTCGATTCCGAGTAAGGAAACCACTGTCACTGCGGTTAACGAAAGAAAGAAAATCGCCACCAGAGCGTTTAACCACGGCAGATTATAATATGACGTCGGTGCGCAGAAATACTGTAGAAACTGGCGTCCGGAACTGATCATGTTCTGGTCGGAATACAGATTCCAGAGACTGTCATACGTCAGGTAGTTATGTGTCATGACCGTCATGTGACAGATGATGCCGCAAATCAGGGTACCGAAAAATGCCGCTTTATGCTGCGGCCTGAATCTTTGTATTCCCTTTTTCATAAATTGATATAATTCGCCCATTTCGGTCCGTTTCCTACCCTTGTATTTTACCATTTTTATCCCGTTTTTTCCATCTTTTTCGTATCCCTAAAAAAGCCGGATAAGAAGACGAAAAGAGAAAACAAAAACCCGTTCGTCACCGAACGGGTTATATACATTCTTTCGTTTGAAACGATTAATTCTTTCTGTAATTCTCCACAATTTTACGAACCGCATGAATCGTATCCTCCACTTCCGCATCCGTAAGCTTCGGATAAAGAGGAATACTCATGATTCCTTTATAAACTTCTTCCGCATTGGGACAAAGCCCCTTTTCGTATCCCCGGTGGCTGTAATAGGGGAACCAGTATACCGGAACGTAATGAATCTGGCATTGTACGTTTTCCGCACTCATGGCATCAAAGAATTCCCTTCTGGAACAGTTCAGTTTCTCCAGGTCAAGACGAATAATGTAAAGATGCCTGCAGGTATCGGACTTTGCAATTTCCTTTTGCACGATGATTTCCGGCAAATCCGAAAATGCCTCATTGTAGCGTTTTACAATTTCCTGTCTTCTTTGCTTGAAACCGTCCAGCTTCTTTAACTGGCTTAACAACAGCGCCGCCTGAAAATCCGTCATACGGTAATTGTATCCGAGCGAAATCTGCTCATAATACCAGATTCCCTCATGAGGAGCTTCTTCCATCTGATCTTCATCATGTGTGATTCCGTGTGTATGTGCAAGAACCAGTTTTTTGTAATATTCTTTATTGTTTGTTGTAATTGCTCCGCCTTCCCCGCTTGTAATGGTTTTCACGGGATGAAAACTAAAGCAGGTCATATCCGCCAGAGAACCGGTTTTGTGACCGTCGTAACTGGTACCGATGGCATGGGCCGCATCCTCAATCAATACAAGATTATATTCATCGCAGATGGCGCGGATTTCTTCCATTTCCACGCTCTGGCCCGTAAAATCAACCGCCACCACGGCACGCGTTTTTTCGGTAATGTGCTCCCGGATACTCTTCGGATCAATGTTATAGGTTTCGGGATTGATATCCGCAAATACGGGCTTTGCTCCCACATAGAATGCACAGTTTGCACTGGCTGCAAAGGTAAGAGGCGTCGTAATCACTTCGTCTCCTTCCTTCAGTCCCGCTGCAATGCAGGCGCAGTGAAGTGCCGCCGTTCCGTTGGAAACCGCTACCGCATATTCGGCTTCGCAGTATTTTGCAAGTTCCTTTTCCAGTTCCGAAACCTTTGGACCGCAGGTAATATACGGACCGGTCAGGACTTCGCTGACCGCCTTTACGTCCGATTCGTCAATCCACTGACATCCGTAGTATAATTTCTTTTCTCTGACCGGCATTCCGCCGTTTATTGCAAGTTTTTCCATATTCCTACCAAAGTTTTTCCGGATAAATACCGTTTTCCCTCATCGCGGCAAACGCTGCAACGGCAGCCTCAATATCCTCTTTGTAAGTGATTCCGATCCATTTCTCATCTGTCGGAAGAATGCTTACTTCCACACGATTTTTATGAATCAGTTTGTCGATTAAAACAGGAACCAGAAACTCTTTCTTTAACGGATCCTTTGTGTCATCCTTTAAAAACTCCGCAAAATTTTCCTCCAAAACATCCAGGAAATCCGGATCACAGGCCCACATGTTCATGGAAACCAGACTCTCCGGGGATATAATATCTTTGGATTCTTCCGTGGATGTCTGTGCTTTTCCGTCTTTAATGCAGATTTCTCTCGATTCGATAACCTCTTTTAAAATACCGCTTTCTCCGACGCAGACTCCGCGGGTTACGGTCCCGTTTTCACTCACCGTATTCTTTAATATAAATCCGGCCATGGCCATCCTCATAACCTGCTTTTGTTCATGCGGCTGTGTCAGGAAATCATGAAGCAGCTTAAACGCCGTCTTTCCGTAATAATCGTCCGCATTAATAATCACAAACGGATTGTTTACGGTGCCCCGGCATGCCAGAATAGCCTGACCGGTTCCCCAGGGTTTTGTTCGTCCCTGCGGCACCGTAAAGCCTTCCGGTAAATCATCAAGTTCCTGAAATACGTATTTTACGGGGATTTCTTTTTCGATTCTGTTTCCGATAACTTCTTTGAATTCTTCTTCAATCGCGTGACGGATTACAAAAACAACTTCGTCAAATCCGGCTTCCTTCGCATCATAAATGGAGTAATCAATGATAATTTCCCCATTGTCGTTCATCTTGGTAAGTTGCTTGATTCCCGTTCCAAAACGGCTTCCGATTCCTGCTGCCATAATAACCAGCGATGTTTTCATCAATCCGTCCCCTCCTGCAATCCGTTTATTTGCAATGTCCTACTTAAGCGGTTTCGCGCCTGCCTTCTCCTGGAGCGTTTCCACTGCCTTCTTGAAAATATTTTTCTTCTTCGGAGGCGGAAGTTCCGTCTTTCCGTGAAGATTCTTTACATCCTGAATGTACATGCCGCTGATTACGGCCTTAACTTCCTTCTTTACGGGAATGGCATCGAAAATCTTCTCATCCGCAATAAAAGTCATAATCTGCGGTCCGATTTTTACCTTTACGGCAGGGACTTTCATTCCTCGGCTCATCTTGGGTGCCTGATCGATTACGCTCTGCGGGAATCCGGCATCCTTGAATTTTACCTTTTTCTTGTCGATAATCAGCATGGAAACAGTCTGCTTGTTTGCTGCAAGATAAGCATCCTGCTCGGCCTGCTTCTTCTGCATTTTCTTACCAAGAAAATATAAAACAATGATTGCGGCCGTCATCAGTACGATGACAATCAGCGCAATAATCATGGGAAGTTTCACTTCAAACAAAAGAATTGAATTCATTTTTATAAACCTTTCTGTATTCGTCACTATCAGATAATTTTATCATTATTGTACATTAAGAGCAAGCCTTCCCGATTGCCGTAATCTTTACCTCGGCTTCCGAAACGGGGATACCGTTTGAGGAAAGAATATATTTCAGTCTGCACCGGATATCATTCTCTTCCTCTTTGTAATCGACAAAGGAAGTATAGATTTCAAACCCCAGTTCCCCGAAAGGAGTATTGTATGAGCAAAGAGTCTCGCAGTCCCTGATAAACAGCATACGGGATTGAATCATTCCTGTTTTTTCAATCCTGCACTCGTACAGTCCGTTTTTCCCGGATCTGGTAAAAATCGCACGAACCTTTATTTCTCCCTCATCCTCGGTAACTTCCTTATATACGATTTCCGTTTCATTTTCCGATATTCTGACAAATCCGTCGGATAAGGTTTCCACTTCTTCACGTTCGCCGTTTTGCTCCATAATGCCGAGTACGCGAACGGTTACCAGTCTTTTTTCCACATCAGTCCTCGCAGTTTGAAATCAGTTTTGTGGCGCAGACAAAAGCATCCGGCCAAAGAATCTGCATTTTATGTGCCGCTTCTTCCGCTTTGGATTTCTCCTCAAACAAACCGAAAACGGAAGGTCCGCTGCCGCTCATCATGGATCCGAAAGAGCCGAGCGAACGTAACTGTTCTTTTATCGAATCCAGCTCGGGATATGCGGCAATGGTGACATTTTGAAGTACATTTCCCATCAGGGATGCCGCTTTCTTATAATCGGATGCTTCGATTGCCGCTATTTGAGCGTCAATATCCGGATGATTCTTAAGTTCATCCGCATGAAGATTTCCGTATACATATCCGGTAGATACGTCAAAAGCCGGCTTTACGATAACGACCGGAATGTCATTCATCTGTTTTAACGGCGTCAGTATTTCTCCGATTCCTTCCGCCAGACAGGTCCCTCCGACAATACAGTAGGGAACATCCGCTCCCACCTTTACTCCGTATTTTGCAAGTTCCTCTTTGGACAAATGCAGTTCGTAAAGACGATTGATTGCAAGAAAGGTTGCCGCTGCATCCGCACTTCCCCCTGCCATACCGGCAGCCATGGGAATTGTTTTGTCAAGGTGAATCCGCATTCCTCCCGGAAGATGATAAGCCTCCGCCATAATTCGCGCCGCTTTGTAAATCAGATTGTGTTCATCAAGCGGAAGGCCGGTACATCCCCCTGTCAGCTCGATTCTGCCTTCCTCATCCGTTTTGGTAATCGTTACGGTATCAAAGATATCCACGGTCTGCATAATCATTCGAAGTTCGTGATATCCGTCCTGTCTTTTGCGCAACACATCCAGACCCAGGTTGATTTTAGCATATCCCTTTTGAGTTACTGTATCCATTTTATCCCTCTTATTTCACACATCCGATCAGTTCACGAACGGTTTCCGTACCGTTCCGTTTCAGATACTGTTCCAGTCCGTCGATAATTTCCGTAACGGCATAAGGATTGATAAAATTATATGCCCCCACGCTTACCGCCGTTGCGCCTGCCATAATAAACTCGAGTGCGTCTTCGGCGCTTGCGATACCGCCCATTCCGATAATCGGGATACTGACCGCATTGGCACACTGATAAACCATTCTTACCGCTACGGGCCGGATGGCCGGACCGGAGAGTCCGCCTGTTTTATTGGCAAGCACGAACTTCCTTCTGTTAATATCAATCTTCATGCCGGTAATGGTATTGATCAGGGAAATCGCATCTGCACCCGCGGCTTCGGCTGCCTTCGCCATCTCTGTAATGTCCGTTACGTTCGGACTTAATTTCATGATGACGGGTTGTTTGGCAACGGCCTTAATTCTTTTGGTAATGTCAAATAAAGCTTCCTTCTTCTGTCCAAAGGCAATCGCGCCTTCTTTCACATTGGGACAGGAAACATTGATTTCAAGCATCGCCACATTCGTATCCGAAAGTCTTTCCACGACATCCAGATAATCTTCCACACTTTTTCCGCAGACGTTTACAATGACAGGAACATCATATTGTTTTAAGAAAGCCAGGTCTCTTTCAATGAAAACGTCGATGCCCGGATTCTGCAGTCCGATAGCATTCAGCATACCGCTCGGGGTTTCCGTAACGCGCGGTGTCGGATTCCCGGGCCACGGCACGTTGGCTACCCCCTTTGTAACGATTGCTCCCAGTTTTTCGATATCTACAAAATCGCAATATTCCATCCCGGATCCGAACGTTCCGGATGCTGTCATAACGGGGTTTTTAAACTCAACTCCTGCAATTGAAACTGTTGTATCCATTCTCAAATCTCCACTTCTTTTGCATCAAATACGGGGCCTTCCGTACAGATTCTGGTATTGTTCACATGGGAATGAGCGTCTTTTTTTACGGTCTTTGCAACACACCCCAGACAGGCGCCCACGCCGCAGGCCATACGCTCCTCTAAGGAAATATAAGCCGTTGCGTTTATTTTCTCGGCATAGTTTTTAATAGCTCGTAGCATGGGCATGGGACCGCACGCAAAAATAATTTCGGGAATAAATCCTCTTTCCGAAACGGCATCCAGTACGTTTCCCGCATATCCGACACTTCCGTCTTCCGTTACGCGGTTTACGGTTCCGTATCCTTCGAATTCATCGGAAAGGAAGGTGTCACCGTCGCGGTATCCGAGATAGATTTCCGTTTCCGCAGCGACGTTTTTTAACTGTTTCGCCGTATAAAGCATCGGCGGTATTCCGATGCCTCCGCCCATAACAGCCACTTTTTTTCCCGCGGCGGCAGATACGGGAAAACCGTTTCCGAGCAGCGACAGCATTGAAACGGCATCTCCCTTTTTCAGTGTGGAAAGAAGTCTCGTTCCTTCTCCGGCAATCCGATATACCATTCTCAGTTCGCTCTTTACGGAATCGCTTTCGCAGATGCTGATCGGACGCATTAAAAGATGCGCATCCGACGGCGGATACAGGCCCACAAACTGTCCCGGCTTCGCATAAGCTGCTGCGGGAGTCTGAAGACGCAGATCATATATTCCTTTTGATAATTCTTCCTGTGAAACTACATATGTAGTTTCTTTCTTTCTGTATTCCATTTCTTCATCCTTCCGGTTCCTGATAAACTATCTTACCTTCACAAATCGTCATTTTAACCCGACCCTTCATCTTTCTGCCGATAAAAGGACTGTTCCATGACTTGGAAGCAAAGGTCTTCTTTTCATATTCGGCATTCGGATCAAAAATACATAAATCCGCACATTTTCCTTCTTCTATACTTCCTGCATTCAGGCCGTAAACCCCGGCCGGATTGCATGTCAGTTTGGCAATCACGTCAATAAGCGGAATTCCGGCTTCCAAAACCAGTTTCTCATAGCTTAGGGAAAGTGCTGTCTCAAGACCGATCATGCCGCTCGGTGCTTCCGTAATGGGAAGACTTTTCTCTTCCGCCGAATGCGGCGCGTGATCCGTTGCAATCATATCAATGGTATTGTCCCGAAGCCCTTCGATGATTGCCTGCCTGTCTTCCTCACTTCGAAGAGGAGGATTCAGTTTGGCATTGGCTCCGATTTCAATTACGGCATCCTCCGTCAGTGTAAAATGTTGCGGAGTGGCCTCTGCATGAATTCTCCTTTCCCCGGAGGCATTAAGTGCCTGTCTGATCAGCTCCACGCTTTCCTTTGCGCTCACATGCTGAACGTCAATATAGGCCCCGGTCTTTCGGGCAATTTCCAAATCCCTTTTCACCAAAGAGATCTCCGCCTCCTTGGGGGAACCTTCGATTCCAAAGAACTCGGACGCTCTTCCGTGATTGATTCCGTTTTGGGAAATCAGTTTCTTATCTTCCTCATGGAGACTGATCGGCATCTTCAGCGATGCGCTCTTCTCCATGGCTTTTTTAAGAAATTCTTCGTTCATCAGAGGAATTCCGTCATCGGTAAAACCGACCGCACCGTTCCTTTTTAAGGAATCCATATCCGTCAGGATTTCACCCTTTAAACCGATGCTGACGCTTCCGCAGGAATAGACATGAATGTCAGTATTTTTCCCTTTCTCCAGGACGTAGGAAAGGGTCTCGGCATTATCCACAACGGGATTTGTATTGCACATCAGTACCACGGATGTGTAACCGCCTACCGCAGCCGCTTTGGCACCGGATTCAATGTCCTCTTTATACGTAAAACCGGGATCCCGGAAATGCGAATGTGCGTCCACCAGTCCGGGAAAAATATACATTCCCTTCGCATCAATCACTTCCGCATCTTCTGCGCATTCCGGTTTTTTTGCGGACGGATTCTCCCCGTAAAAGTCGATTTCAAAAATCATCCCCCCCCGTATCAAAAGATCGGCATAACCTTCTTTGTTTTCCCGGGGATTAACCAGATATCCGTTTTGAATGAAAAGATCTTTTTCCATCTGCTCTCCCATCAGAATTCTTTCAAACGCTCCACGATTTCCTCAAAATGCATTCCGTGACTTGCTTTTACCAAGACTGCATCTTTCGGTCGAATCACGTTCTTAAGATTGGCAAAAAATTCTTCCTTTGTTGCATAATACTGAATTTTCCTGCGTTCCCCTTTTTCGAGTCCGACAACCTCATCCGCATTCCAGGACATGGTATTTTTCAGCTCCGTCATAAAATCATTGTCGTTTAGATGTTTCTCAATTCCGTTTAGGAAAGAATCCGCATTCTGTTTCTCTTCTTCCACGGCTCCTTCGTAAATGTATTTTCCTTTCTCGCCGATACAGCAGAGAATATCGATTTCTTTGCGGATTGCATATTTCCCGACACTTTCATGGAGCCAGATTTCGTTGCTTCCGAGTTCGAACATATCACCCAGAACGGCTACCTTGGTATCCTCGGACAGAGCCAGTAAATCCAGCGCCGAATTCATGGAAATGGGATTTGCGTTATAACAATCGTCCAGAATTGTAAGTTTGTCGGTACGAATCACATTCCCCCGTCCGGGAGTTGCGCTTATTTTACCGATTCCGGCAGCCATTTCCGTTCCGGTGAGCCCAAGAACATGGCCCACGGAGATGGCGGCAAGCGCATTATAAATTCTGTGAATTCCGGGAAGCGGAATCTTGATGTTAAATACTTCATCATAGCAGGCAATGCTGCATTCGCTTCCAAAAAGACCTTTGGTCTGGATACTGAGCGGATGAATGGGCACATCTTTGTTGCTTCCGAAGAAAATCGGTTTCTTTCCGTTTACATCGCCGATTAAAGACAGTTTGTCATCATCTGCGCAAAGGCATGCGACACCGTCCGCTTTCAGATATTTGAAAATTTCCGTTTTTGCGGAAAGGACACCGTCCCTGTCACCCAGATTTTCGAGATGACACTGACCGATATTGGTGATTACCGCGACATCCGGTCTGGCCATTTTGGACAGCCTTGTCATTTCCCCGAAATCGCTGATGCCCATTTCAAGAACCGCAACCTCATGTTCCGGACGAATTCTGCAAATGGTAAGCGGCAGACCGATTTCGTTGTTAAAATTGCCTTCCGTTTTCAAAACATTGTACTTTTCCGAAAGAACCGCTGCAATAAACTCCTTTGCGGATGTTTTTCCCACGGAGCCCGTAATTCCGACTACTTTGATATCCAGCTGTTTACGGTAAAATTCCGCAATATCCTTAAGCGCAACCAGCGAATCTTTTACCTTAATACAGGGACCGTTTACGCCTTCCGGAACCCTTTCGCAGATAACCGCCATCGCTCCCTTTTGAAAAGCCGAGGCAATATACTCGTGTCCGTCCGTTCTTTCGCCTTTCGTAGCGACAAAAATAAAACCTTCTTCCACCAGCCGGGAATCGATACAGACTCCTGTGGCTTCCTTCATGCGGTCGATTCCCCGGTCTGTACAGCTTAAGATTCCGCCACTGATACGGATTAAATTGTCAATCGATATATTTTTCACTTTTTATCCTTCCTGCTCATATTTTTCCATGGATATTTGAATGATATGTTCGCAAAGATCTTCGTAGCTCATGCCCAGAACTCCCGCTTCCTGAGGCAGAAGGGAAGTCGGTGTCATGCCGGGAAGAGTATTGGCCTCCAGGCAGTAAACATCGTTGTTTTCATTCAGAATCACATCGATTCGCGCATAGGTCTGAAGTCCGAGAGTTTCATACGCCAGTTCGCTTACTTTCTGAACTTTTGCGGTCATTTCGTCGCCGATGCGGGCCGGACAGGTTTCCACGGTACTTCCTGCCTGGTATTTGTTTTTGTAATCGTAAAAACCGGCAACCGGCACAATTTCCACAACGGGAAGTGCTTTTCCCTTAATGACTCCGCAGGTAAGTTCCCTTCCTTTAATAAATTCTTCCATGAGAATTTTATTATCATAGGTAAACGCTTTGCTGATTGCGTCCATGGTTTCTTCTTCGGAGGAAACGATATACACACCGACGCTGGATCCTCCGTTACATGCTTTTACGACAAGAGGAAAACCGATTTCCCTGATTGCGTTTTGTACATCCGCATTCAGTGTATCCGGCCGATTGTAAACCGTTTTGGAACGCGGGGTCGGAATGCCTCCTCCCAGAAAGAGTTTCTTGGTTACCGCTTTATCCATGCAAATACCGGAACTTAAATAATCGGTTCCCGTATAGCGGATTCCCATCAGATCAAAAGCGGCCTGGATTCTTCCGTCTTCTCCGTTTGCACCGTGAAGCGCCATGAATACGATGTCTGCCTGCTCACAAATGGCTATGACGTTTTCTCCGAAGAAATTGCGTTCTCCTTTTTTCATGGCTTTAATATCGTCAAGGCTCGGATTGTCCGCACGAATGGCCTGAATTCCTTCATCCCATTCTCTGTCAAGTTCAAAGACGTTCGCAGGATCCACTCCGTGGACTCCCAAATATACATCCAGCAAAACCACCTTGTGTCCTTTGCTTTTTAAAGCTCTGTAAACTCCGGTTCCGGAAATCAGTGAAACGTCTCTTTCCGTTGAATTCCCGCCTGCCAATACTACAATTTTCATTGTTTTATCCTTCTTTTTCCTTTATCTGTATCAATATTTTCGTTATCGATACCGCATCATGCGTTTTTTCAAGGTTTCCGAATGCCCGAAAACATTGAATTTACGCAGTTTACCAACGATATTATAATGCATTTGACCGTATTTGACAACGATTCGTAAAAGTGCTATTTTTCAGTTAAATTAGGGAGGAAATGAATATGGAGAAAAAATCTGATCACGGCTTTTCATTGGTTGAACTGATTATCGTTATCGGAATCATGGCAATTCTGGTTGCCGTAATGACACCGATGCTCTTAAAATACATTGAAAAAACCAATGTCAGCTCCGATACGCAGCTTGCCGACTCCGTAAGACAGGCATTCGTAGCAGCAACAACGGATGCGAGAGTGCTTTCCGATTCTGCAAGCGAACCGTATTTCGAGAAACTGGAATCGGAAGATGGAATGAATGTGGATTCCGACAGTTCGTTCCTGGGTTCCAAGTGTATAATGCGTGAAAGTGTGGGAGACATCCTCGGAGTACCTCTGAACACTCTGGTGGATAACATGCGTTCCAAACATGCACCCGACACCCATGTTAATGTTAAACTGGTAAACGGACAGGTAGTTGTTACCTTAACGGGAACCGATATAACCGGAAAGAAAGACACATCATCGTCCACACCGGATAACGATATCGTAGTGAAATAAGAATTGCTTTTTGAAAATGAATAAGATATAATGAGCGGGTCGCCACACGGCGGCCCGCTTTATTTAACACAGTGAGTTCGAAACCATCCTCACTTAAAACAAAACTAAGGAGACAATTTCATTATGAAAAAATCTGTGTATTTCATTACCAGTGCGGCAATCATTGCCGCTTTGTACGTTGTGCTTACATTTCTTGCCAACGCACTGGGACTTGCCAGCATGGCAATCCAGGTACGCTTCTCGGAAGCGCTTACCATTCTTGCTTTATTTACCCCCGCAGCCATTCCGGGCTTGTTCCTCGGATGTTTAATCAGTAATATTCTGATCGGTTCCGTGATTCAGGACATCATTTTCGGTTCCCTGACCACACTGGGTGCCGCTGCTTTAACCTATGTCATCGGAAGAGTGATTCGAAGCCGGATGCAGGAAGCACCGAGTAAGAAAAGCAAAACGGTTCTGGGAATTCTCGGTTCCGTTCTCGGTTCCGTACCGCCTATCGTAGGCAACATGCTCGTTGTGCCGTTGGTTTTAATCTACGCATACCATTTTACGGATCCGGTTGTATTCATGGGACATGAAATACATGCCGTTTACTGGTTCTACGTAATCACGGTGGGAATCGGCGAGCTGATTTCCTGCACGGGTCTTGGTCTTTTGGTCTCTTTTATTATGAGGAATACGAAACTCGACTTAAATCTTTCTGACAGCCTCAGGCTGTAAACCGGATCTGGAATTGTTATCAAGATACGGTCTTAGCAGTTCTTTTTGTACCTGTTTCGTGATTTCACCGGAATCAAGGTATTTCAGGGTGGCGGAAAGTTTTTGTCCTTCAAGAACTTTTCCGCCTTCTAAAATATCGTAAACTTTGTCATGTAGCATCTTGTATGTTCTTCCGCCAAGTTTGATTCCTTGCGTATAAGCGGTTTCTTCCGCCACCATTTCCTGACGGAGTCTTTGGCTTTCTTTTTCTTTTCCGAGAATTTCCTCCAGAATGACCTTGGCAAGCATTTTATACGTTGCCTTTCTTTCGCTTTCCTTTGCAATTCTGGTATAATCGGGCGCATTCGGTTCCGGAGGTGTCATTTTCTCAATGATTGCCTGACGCGCACGGGCACGAATCTCTTTCTTCTCACCGTCGGACATGTTTTCTTTTGACGGACTTTCAATTCCCGCTACATAGGAGGATAATAACGTATAGTTGTTACGCACGAATGTAATGTTCTTTGAATAATCCACTGCCTTTTGCGCGGTTTTTCTTTCAATCTCCCTCCATTTTTCAAGGGCTAATTTCGGAGATTTCTCCATCATGTTGATAAACAAAGGATTGCCTGCCAGATGATTGATTTCCTCTTTCATGTTGTCATATCGTCTGACATCATCGATGGTTCCGCTGGCGTTTTTACATAACTCGGCAATCTCCGTCTTTAAGAACAGAATGGCCTTTTCACAGTTTGCACTCGGATAAGGTCTTCCGGTCGACTTTGTTACTGCCAGTTCCAATTGCTTGCGAAGAAGGGCATCTGCCACATACCGCTTGGTTGCCTGCTCGTCCGAAGGAATCGGTTTTCCTAAAAATCTGGCAATTTTATTCATTTTACTGAGCAGCTGGAAATAACTTGCTTCGGTAATATCTCTGGTATTTCTCGCATCGACGGCCAGCGAGCTGTCAATGGAGTCTTTGATATTCTGGATTCTTTCTCCAAAACCAAAGCATACATCAAATAGCCTGTCTGCCAGTTTGTAACGTTCCGCACAGGGAGATTCGTTATGGTTATTCTTGTTCTCCTGACGATAGTTCTGCGCCGCCATCATCAGCTGCTGAAAATGAATTCTGGTACGGTAGGGATCTCCCCTGCCCATAAGAAGTTCCCCTTCAATATCCTTAATTACCTGATCCAAAGCGGTGCAGATTGCCTGATAGGTCTCACTGCCTTCCTTTTCTTCACTTCCGTTCTGATTGGCTCTTGGATTTTTCTGCGTTGCAATCAGCGCGTCCTGCTGAATCATGAACTCTCTTAAAGCTTCCTGCAGAGCCTTCTTGTAGCAGACTCCCAATTCAAGAATATCTTCAAGTTTTTCCTTCTTTTCGAGAACGGTAGCGGGTTCGGCGGGAACAAACTCACCATCTTCGCTTACTTCCCACATTTTCATGCTGATTTTGGAATCGCCCGTTGCAATCTTCTTTAAAATCTCCGCTTCCAAAAGAGTCTCTTTTTCGACGGGGTCTTCCACGTCTGCATATTTGTCGCCCCAGAGTTCCATTGCCGTCTTTCCGTCAAACAGGAAAGCTTCGCTGACTTCCAGACCGAGACGGGCGAGAATATCCTGCTGGTTATCCGTTAAGAGTTCTCTGTTAAAGGCGCGGTTAATCCAGGCACGGATGCTGTTGTTTTCGGACTGTCCGTTTATAAACTCCTTCATCTCTTCCGGATTATCGCCCAGAGCAAGGAATCTTTCTCTCATATCCCCAAATGAGAACGAAATCATTCTGGTGGTGGCATCATAATTGTAATCCCGAATCAGCAGTCTTTCTTCTTCTAACTTTTCTTCATAGGATTTTTCAACTGCTTTTTTGAACGTTTCCTTTTCCCTTCCGAGCAAAAATCCCATGGAATCTTTGTATTCAAACCGTTCATCCGGATTCCCCGCAAAGGAATTTGCCACCTGCTGGGAGGCATTCATCATATAAAGGCTCTCTGCCTTGGCATCCTGAATCAAATCCCGAATTTTCATACCGCCGTAAGGATTAATCAGTTTGCCCGCCATGGCACGATAAGCCGCCACATGTCCGACACCGGCCGCAAAATCACAGAATCTGAATCCATCCACGTTTTCAATGGTGGACGCATTTGCGAATCCGTTGGAAACCGGAAGCATGACGCACTTCATAATATTCCATGTATTGAGCATATTGCGGTATTCTTTTTTCCCGCCCATAACCTGTGCGGCAATATCCGTTGCCGGCATGGTAAGGTTATCTGCACTGAGCATTCTCGGAACTTCCTGCTCAAAGTAAAATCCCAGTTTGCTCAGTACGACGAATTCGTCCACATACCTGGAAACCTGTCTTTTATCCGTATAATCCAAATCCGGTATTGTGTATTCGTTCAAACGATCCGTTGCATTTTTAAAACATTTCGACCACATCCGGATACTGGTCTGATATGCTTCCGGATTCGCCGCATCCACGCGGGAAACCGGAAACACCTTACAGAACTGTGCGAATTCGGCACGCAGTTCTGCCGCAAGTTTGCACTCCGCCTCATTCATCAGTTCGCCGTTTTTGTTATACTTCTCTCCGGCAACAAACTTGGTCACTTCCTTAACGCTTAATCCCTTGTGACCCATCAGCCACAGTGTGAAAACACTCTGTGCCGCTTCCGGGCAGGATGGATTATATCCGTTTTGCGGATCCGATTTTAATAAAGTATTCAGCTGCGCTGCTTCCTTTGCAAACCCTTCGGAATAATTTTTGGACATATGAATGCCGGAATCTTCCCGGATCTGCTCCCACTGTTCATCCTTAATGCCCTGATACCAGGGATCATCAATCACCACAAAACCGTCTACGCACTCTTTTCTGGCTCCGAAGAACATCCATTCATAGTCATCCGCACGGAACCATTTTCCCTGCCGGTTTTCTTCTTTAAAGTCTTCCTGATTATAGTCGTTTAACTCAATCTCCTCTTCCAGATAGGTCCGGTACATTTTGAAGTTCATCTCGGTTTCCGTGGCTTCATTTGCGGGATTCTGTGAATCCCCGTCCGAAATCCGGAAGAATCCTTTGGCCTGAACACTGAGTCCGGTGGCCGCTGTCTTTAAACCACGAATGGTTTTCTTTGCTTTCTTAAGCCATTTTGATATCACGTTCAGACGGATTTTATCTGCCCTCTTCTCCGTAACATCCGCCTCCGGATTAACCGCCTCACTTCCGGCTGCTTCCGCTTTAAGGTTTTTTCTCGCTTCCTGATATGCCTGTGCTTTTATGTGATACTTTTCAAGCGCAGCAAAAAGACGATTGGCACCTGCCTTTTCGTTACTCTCATCCGAAGCTTCAACGCATTCCTGCAAAGCCTCTTTCATTTCCGCATATTCTTTTGCGGCAGGACAGGCATTCAGCTGTTCTTCCGAAAGCTTACTGTCCTCACTGTCTAATTGTTCCAGGGTTTCATTCAGAATTTTATGAAGTTTTGCAACCTTATCCAAAAAATGATATCCGCGAAGAATGGACTGGAAATCCGTTTTTCCGAGTTCTTCCCCGTCGTCTTCTTCCGAATTGGTTTTCGATTGTTCCAGTGCTTTGTGCAAAAGGAACTCTTTGGGTTTTTCTTTTTCCTTTTCTTTTTCTTCTTCCTTATTCTCTTTTTTCTCGACCTTCGGAGAATAATTTACAACCTGCCGGGACTGATACTCTCTTTCCTGATCCAGCTGTTTTTTCGTTACAGTGCCCGGATTGGCTACCGGAATATACATATCGGGAGAAAGCGGCTGATTATCATTAAGACCCAGAATTCTTGCGATTTTTTCGGTCTCCTTTGCCGCTGCGATAATCTGCTTTTCCTGATCAATCGTATAGTTGGCCATTGCAACATTCTGCAATACCAGCTTCTGCTGTTCTTCTTCTTTCTTTTTGTTTTTCAGGGCACCAAGATAATTGGACAGATAGGCAATCTCTCCAATGGCGCGATACAATGCGGGGCCGGATAAATAAGGCAATAGTTTCTTCTTACTGTCAATTATCTGTTCCAATTCTTCGTTATAACCCATAGCGCCCTCCTTATTAAGTCATAATAATCGGATTATAGACTCCCCCGTCCAACAGATGTCCAACAAAAAATCGGATTATTTCCAAAGAATTTCAGGATATACTCCCTGATCTTTTAATGCACGGATGGATGCCTCCACATAGGGCTTATCTTCCTTGTAGGTAACACCGAACCACTTGTCCTTACTGTCAAGAACTCTGACCGTGGCTTTTCCTTCTTTCAAAAGTCTGTCCACTTCCATGGGAAGATAGCATTCCGCTTTCTCCGGATTGGCAGGAAGTTTTTCTTCAAAGAACTCTTTTAAGGCACCTTCCAGCTCTTTTAAAATACTCGGTGTGAATCCCCAGAAATTCATGGATACAATCGTATCCGCGGAAATGGGCAGGTAGTTTTCTCCTCCGTCTTCGGAATATGCGGCGCCGTCTTCGGTTTTGACGATTTTTGTTCGTTCAACGATGTCCGTCAGATATCCTTGTGAATCGGTGGTACAGCATCCTCTGGATACGGAACCGTTTTCCGTTAATGTATTGCCGAGACGGTAGCCAACCATGGCATAACGGTATTTTTCGTCATCCCCGTGTGTGTTTAAGAAATCGTAAAGCTTGGCAAATGCTTCCACTCCGTAATAGTCATCGGCATTGATAACCGCGAACGGTGCTCCCTTTACCGCATTTCGTGCCGCATATACGGCATGTGCGGTTCCGAACGGTTTTACCCTTCCTTCAGGCACACGGAATCCTTCCGGAATGTCCGTAAGTTCCTGGAATGCATATTCCACTTCCATAAAGGCGCTTACCCTGTCGCCGATGCACTCACGGAAGATCGCCTCGTTCTCTTTCTTGATAATAAATACTGCTTTTTCAAATCCGGCGCGGCGGGCATCGTAAAGGGAAAAATCGATGATTTTATCTCCCTGGTCGTCAACGGGATCAATCTGTTTTAATCCTCCGTAGCGGCTTCCCATGCCTGCTGCCATAATCACAAGTATCGGTTTCATCTTTGTCTCCTGTATGTTTTTTATACTTCAAATAACAAATCCTCATAACTCGGGAACGGCCAGATACTCTTGTCCGTAATGGTCTCGAGCCGGTCTGCCGGTTTACGCAGCTGTTCCATGCAGACTTTTACCTTGTCACGGTATGCAAAGGCCTTCTCTTTGTTTGTACGAATGGTCTGCGCTTCCGTTAATGCTTCCTTTAATGCTTCCAGCGCATCCTCAAGATCCTCTAACAATCCGGTTACTTCCGTCAGAATATTTCTTGCCGCACGGTCGGAAACACCCACGTTATTGGCCAGTTTCACGGCGCCCGCAAGATCTTTCATGTATAGGAAGCCTGCTGGAATAATCTGCTTGGAAGCCATTTCAACCATGCAGTTTGCTTCAATGTTCAGTGTTTTGGAATAGGTTTCGTACAGAACCTCTTTTCTGGATTCAAGTTCTGCCCTGGTATAGATTCCGAACTTTTCGAACAAAGCAATTGCCTTGTCCGTGGTCAGGCTTTCGATGGCATCGAGCATGGTCGGAAGATTGGGAAGGCCTCTTCGTGCAGCCTCCTTCACCCATTCGGGAGAATATCCGTTTCCGTTGAAAATAATCCGCTGATGTTCCGCGAGATAAAGCTTAATCAAATCATGGCAGGCAAGATCGAAATCATCGGCCGCTTCGAGAATATCAGCAGCTTCGCAAAAACTTTCCGCCACAATGGTATTCAGAATAACGTTGGGATCTCCGATGGAATCTGCCGATCCGACCATACGGAATTCAAATTTATTGCCGGTAAATGCAAACGGCGATGTACGGTTACGGTCCGTGGGGTCGATTAACAGATCCGGAATCGTATCCACACCGGTTGCGAGAACTTCACTGTTAATCAGATGTTTTGCCTCGCCGGTTTCCACAAGCTGTCTTACCACGTCGTCAAGCTGTTCTCCGAGGAAAATGGAAACAATAGCCGGCGGTGCCTCATCCGCACCGAGACGCAGATCGTTTCCGACATCCGATGCACTCTGTCTTAACAGATCGGCATGTTTGTCAACGGCTTTGATAATGCATGCCAGAACCAGAAGGAACTGAATGTTTGCATTCGGGGTGTCGCCCGGATCTAAAAGATTCATGCCGTCATCGGTCGTCAGTGACCAGTTGTTGTGTTTTCCGCTTCCGTTGATTCCATGGAACGGTTTTTCATGCAGAAGGCAGGTAAGGGAATGCCGTTCCGCAACCTTACGAAGTGTCTCCATGATTAACTGGTTATGGTCTACCGCAACATTGGCGCTTTCATAAATCGGAGCAAGCTCGTGCTGGGCAGGAGCCACCTCGTTATGCTGCGTTTTCGCGGTAACACCGAGTTTCCACAGTTCAATGTTTACGTCGCGCATAAAGGAACCGATTCTTTCCCGGATGCTGCCGTAATAATGGTCGCTCATTTCCTGTCCTTTCGGGGCATTCGCTCCGAAAAGGGTTCTTCCGGAATAAATCAGATCATATCTTTTCAAATATTTTTCACGGTCGATGATAAAGTATTCCTGCTCCGCTCCGACGCAGGGAGTTACCCTTGTCGCCGTTTTGTTTCCGAACAGACGGACAATTCGAAGTGCCTGTTCGTTAATCGCCTGACAGGACCGAAGCAGAGGAGTTTTCTTATCCAGTGCTTCGCCCTTGTAAGAGCAGAAAGCGGTCGGAATACAGAGAATTGCACCGGTAGCATCCTCTCTGACGAATGCGGGAGAAGTAATATCCCATGTCGTATATCCCCTTGCCTCAAAGGTCGCGCGAAGCCCGCCGGAAGGGAATGAAGAACCGTCGGATTCACCTTTGATCAGTTCTTTTCCCGAAAACTCCATAATCATTTTTCCGTCTTTGTCCGGATGCGTAATAAAGGAGTCATGTTTTTCCGCCGTGAATCCGGTCAGCGGCTGGAACCAGTGCGTATAATGGGTGGCTCCTTTTTCAAGTGCCCAGTTCTTCATGGCGCGTGCCACAACATTGGCAGTTTCCCTGGAAAGTTCGCCTCCGTGTTCCATAACCTGTTTTACTTCCGCAAATGCGTCTGCCGGAAGATAATTTTCCATCGCGGCAAGCGTAAAAACATTGGAGGCAAAAATCTCTTCGATGTTAATCTTTTCCATTTTCTATTTCCTTTCCGATGCTCTGAGTAAATCTCCCGCTTCGGGGATTACGCTTAAGTGTAAATACAGTTTTTCCTGCGGATGCGGTGCGCTTTGTTTTGCGGAACCGTCTTCGCCGAATATTTCAACTACGTTTGTAGTTATGTTGTCTCCGTTCGGTTTCATTATTTCGATATCATCGCCGACCAGAAATTTATTTTTCTGTTCAATCCGGGCAAATCCTCTTTCGTCGATTTCTTCAACGCACCCGAGATACACCGCTTCGCTGACATAGGTATTTGCATCGTAGATCTGATTTTCTTCGTTTGGTTTCCCGAAATAGAAACCCGTGGAGAATTCGCGATAGGTACACTTGCGGATTTCCGAATGATACCAGTCCATATTCGAGCGATATACTTCCTCGCCCTTTAAGTAATCATCTATGGCCTTCCGATAGGTACGTGCAACGGTTGCCACATACAACGCCGTTTTCATTCGGCCTTCGATTTTTAAAGAATCAATCCCTGCATCCATCAGCTCCGGAAGGTATTCTATCATGCAAAGATCCTTGGAGTTAAAAATATAAGTTCCCCGGTCATTCTCCTCAATCGGAAGATATTCACCCGGTCTTGATTCTTCGGCCACCGCATACTTCCACCGGCACGGGTGTGTACACTCTCCGCGGTTTGCGTCCCTACCCGTAAAATAGTTCGACAAAAGACATCTCCCGGAGTAGGAAATACACATGGCTCCGTGAATAAAACTTTCGATTTCCATTTCTTCCGGAATGTTGGCTCGGATTTCCTTCAGTTCCGAAAGGGACAGCTCTCTTGCGGAGACCACACGTTTCGCACCCATTTCCCACCAGAAACGGTACGTCATGTAATTGGTATTGTTTGCCTGCGTGGAAATATGAATCTCGATATTCGGGCAATTTTCCTTCGCTAAAAGGAACATTCCCGGATCGGATATTAAAACCGCATCGGGTCCGATTTCGGACAGTTCCCGGAAATACCGGGCCGCTTCTTCCAAATCGTAATTATGGGCAAAAATATTAGCGGTTACATACACCTTTACTCCGCGCTCATGTGCAAAAGCAATTCCCTGTCTCATTTCGTCCGGGGAAAAATTCTTTGCTTTAGCCCGTAAGCCAAAGGCCTCGCCACCGAGATAAACCGCGTCGGCTCCGTATGTCACCGCAACTTTTAATACTTCCAGACTTCCGGCCGGTACCAGTAATTCAGGCTTTCTCATCTTCTGTCTCTTTCTTTATCGAAACCGCCGCTCCGTCTCCCACGGTGAGAATTACCGTATCCAGAAGAGGATGGTGTTTCAGTTCGTATAAATATTCCCGCATTCTTGCATGGATGGTGCGATTTCTTCTGCAAACCCCGTAACGGGATTCAATGATGTCTCCGTCCTGCAGAACATTATCCGTAAGCAGTGTTCCTCCGGGCGACAAAAGCCGGACGGCATCTTTTAAAAAACCCAGATACTGCCCTTTCGCGGCATCCATAAAGATAAAATCATATTCCCCCGAAAGAGCGGGCAGAATATCGGTCGCATCCCCTTCCATAAGGGTAACCGTATCTTCTTTCCCTGCCTTTTTAAAATTCTCTTTCGCTATCGGAATCCTTTTTTCGTATTTTTCGATGGTCGTAATCGCAGCACCCTTTGGCATGTATTCTGCCATCAGAAGTGCCGAGAAACCGGTTGCCGTTCCGACCTCCAGAATTCGTTTCGGCTTCTTTGTTTTGATTAAAAACTTTAAAAAGCCCTGCATATCCTTTCGGATAATGGGCACCTCATCCGCAATTGCCTGTTCCTCAATCCTTGCCAGAAAAGGCGGCAGATCCTCATCCATGGAATTTATGAAAGTCGTCAGTCTTTCGCTTTCGATCAATGCTTATTCCCCTCCGGCTCCCTTCTCATCCTCCGCTGTTTTTCCGGGGTTGTCTTCATCATTTTCCGGGTTCTTTGTGTCTTCCTCCGTCTGGTCCTCACCTTCTTTGGAATTGTCATTTACGTTAATTGTCTGCTGCTGTTCTTCCGCCATAATCGCCATCATTTCGTAAGGCGTCTGTGACGTATTGAGCGTATATACCCCCGGATTCAGTTTCCCGGAATACTCACTGAAAGTTTCCTGTAAAACAAACAGTCTGCCGTCACGAATCAGACCTTTTTCCTCGAGAAGCTTACCGATCTGCTTGACGGTTTTGCCTTCCACGATAGCGACGTTGACGTCGATTCCGGGTTCTCTGTCCACGGGAGTTTCTGCGAAAATCCGGTATCCGTAATTATATGCAAATAAAGAAAACTTATACAGGAAGAAGGCTGCTGCCATCATAACGGCAACCTTGACAAGAATGGTTCCTGCTTTAATCAGTATTTTTTTCAACTTCACACCTCTTTTTATTCAAAATCCAACGCCATAATCAGACTGGTGCTGATTTTCTGCAGAAGCCTGCATACAGCCAGTTCCGCATCCAGATATTCCGACACCCGCACGTCCGACAACAGCCATTCGTATTCATTGTTGAATGCTTCCGTCCGGTCAAACATTTCATCTCCGGAAAGAAGCGCCTGCATCTCGAATTTGCGTTTACGGTACTCGCTTACTTTATTCCACAAATCTTCGTCCAGCTTCAGCGTATTCTTTTTTTCGATGTAGTTTTTGTAAATCGGCGTATCACACACAGTCTGCGTAAAATCTTCGATTTCCTTTTCAAAACCCAGCATTCTTATACCTCTTCAAAGACCGAAACAATCATGGGATTCCTCTTTGTTTTCTTCCGGAAAAAATCACCGAGAACGTCGCGAAGAGCGGATTTTAACCGATTCCACTCCGTTACTCCCTGTCCGCGCAGTTTCTCTAATTTCTCACCGGCAAGAATCGTTGCCTCATCCAGAAGATCCTCCGCTTCTTTCATGTAAATAAACCCGCGGCTGGTAATGGTAGGGCCCGCAAGATACTCTCCGGTATAACTGTCGATAACCAGTGTAACAATAACAATACCGTCCTCTGCCAGATTCTGACGCTCCCGCATAACCGTCGTTCCCACGTCCCCAACTCCGAGTCCGTCGACATAGAGGGCTCCGCAGGATACGTCACCCGTAATATCGGCTCCGTCCTCACCGATTTCAAGAACATTACCGGAACGCAGAACCATAATCCGGTCTGATGTCATTCCGAGTTCTTTCGCAATCTCTTCCTGCGCCTTTAAATGCTTGTATTCTCCGTGAACCGGAATCGCATATTTCGGCTGGGTCAGTGTGTATATCAGTTTAATCTCTTCCCTGCAGGCATGGCCCGAAACATGGGCATCCTGGAAGATTACTTCGGCACCCTTGATCAAAAGATCATTAATCACCTTCGTTACCGCTTTCTCGTTTCCGGGAATCGGATGCGAGGAAAAGATAATGGTATCCATGGGAGATATTTTAATCTTCTTGTGAACGCCGCCGGCCATACGGCTCAATGCGGCCATGCTCTCGCCCTGGGAACCCGTGGTGATAATAACGGTTTTCTCATCGGGATAATTGTTCAGTTCGTCGATGTCGATTAATGTATTCTCCGGTATGGAAAGGCGGTTTAATTCCACGGCGGTCTGGATAATGTTGACCATGCTGCGTCCTTCCACAACTACCTTTCTTCCGTAGGAATGTGCGGTATTGATAATCTGCTGTACACGGTCGACGTTGGATGCAAAGGTAGCTACGATAATCCGTCGGTTTTCATGTTCATGGAAAATCGTATCAAATGTTTTGCCGAGTGTTTTCTCCGATGCCGTGAAGCCGGGACGTTCCGCATTGGTGGAATCGCACATTAAGGCAAGCACACCTTTCTTGCCGAGTTCCGCGAATCGCTGCAGATCGATGGCATCGCCGTATACAGGGGTGTAATCCACCTTAAAATCGCCCGTATGCACAATCACTCCCGCCGGGGAATAAATGGCAAGTGCTGCCGCATCCACGATGGAATGGTTTGTTTTGATAAACTCCACGGACAGGGTTCCGACTTTAACCACGCATCCGAAATCCACGATGACGCGGTCCGTATTGATGTCGAGTTTATGCTCTTTTAATTTATGCTCTATTAAGCCCATGGTAAGGGTTGTCGCAAAAATCGGCGCATTTACTTCCCTTAAAACATAGGGCAACGCACCGATATGATCTTCATGTCCGTGCGTGATAAAAAAGCCTTTCAGCTTGTCCTTATTCTCTTTCAGATATGTCACATCGGGGATTACCAGATCGATTCCGAGCATGTCGTCCGTCGGGAAGCTTAACCCGCAATCCACTACGATGATTTCGTCTTTGTATTCAAAAGCGGTGATATTCATTCCGATCTGTTCGAGTCCGCCCAGCGGAATGATTTTTATTCTTTCTCTGTTTTCTTCAGGTTCCATTATTTCAATTCCACGTCTTCCAATAGATTCTCGAAAATCTTTGCAAGACTCTCCAATTCTTCTTCGTCGGAAACGATGTCGTAAACGGCTTCTTCATCGGCATTTTCCGACATGTCTTTTAAAATCAGGGCTTCGCCGTCATCCCCTTCACTGTCGGTCACGAGAATGTAATTGATTCCGCCGACCGTGGTCTGTTCCAAAACATAGAATTCAATGACTTCTTCATCTTCTCCGGTGAATTTGATTTTTTCCATGCGTTACTGTCCTTTCGCTCTGTGTTCATCCAGATACCACTGGAGAATAAAAGTCGCGGCGATTTTATCCACGTATTTTTTCCTGTCTTTGCCCGCTATTCCGGCTTCGTTCATCAGCTCGTCCGCCTCCACGGTGCTTAAGCGTTCATCCATCAGCTCCACTTTCAGTCCCGTACGCCTCTCCAGCGCTTCCTTAAAGGCATAGGTTTTTCGAACCCTGTCTCCCTCGGAATCGTCCATATTAAGGGGGCAGCCCAACACGATGAAATCGACTTTGTATTCCAGAATCAGTTCTTCGATTCTTGCATACGTTTTGCGCAGTTTATCCTCGCGATCCCTTCGGATAATTTCCACTCCCGAAGCAATAAGACCCGTCGGGTCCGACACGGCTACGCCCACGGTTTTGGAACCGAAATCAAGGCCGAGAATTCTCATACTAATTCCATCCGTTTGCGTCGATATACGCGATTAACATCTCTTCCACAAGTTCGTCGCGTTCTGCCTTCATAATCAGACTTCTTGCGTTATTATGGCTGGTAATGTAAGTGGGGTCTCCGGACATAATGTAGCCCACAATCTGGTTGACGGGATTATATCCTTTTTCCTTCAGGGACTGGTACACGTCTGCAAGGATTAATTTTACCCTGTCTCTGGAGTCCTTCTCCACACTGAAAAACTGAGTATCGGAACTTACAACTGACATATTGTTTCCCTCCGTTTTTTTGACATAATAATACAAGCTAATTTTATCTCAAAAATGCACATAATTCAAGGCTTCCGTGGTTTGTTAACGTTTTCCGTCAAGGTATACGATCCGGTAAATACCGACATCTCTCGTTTCCTTTACGACGAAGTTTTTCGAAACCCACTCTTTGATATAATCTCCTTTGATATCGCCGTTACCGACATAGTTGGCATAAACGGGATTGTCATACAGGGATTCGTCAAAAACCACAATCTGAGGTGTTTTCTCCGGAAACTCCCTGTAATACGTATCATATAGTTCATCATATACCGTTGTCCCCTGCACGGACGGTGTCATCGTCCGATTGCAGAAGCAGGCATAGAATAACTGTTCCCTTCCCACATATAAAACATTGGCATCCCGGGGAATCAGTGTGCTTAATTCCCTGTATGAATCATTCCAGTCCGATCCCGGTTTTTCCGCCACCAGAACACCTGCCGCGGGACCGTTTTCGATACGCACCACGGGGGTTTTAATCGTTACAGGCAGGCAGCCCGTGACGCGAATCAAAAGAATTCTGCAAAGGAAGAAGCACACAAGGAAACCGGCAAGGGCCAGTTGTGCAAAAATCCCACCTTCCGTAACGGCGTGACGTTCCGGCTCATCTTTGTCCTGCGCGTCTTTATCCAAACCAAACGTTCCGGCATTCTGCAGCACAAATACCCCCGAAATAACCGCAAAAAACAGCTTCGTACAGGCAATGTTCACGCCCATGTTGGAAAGAAGCAATGCCGCCGGGAAAGAAAGAATTCCGGGAAGAATGCCGTACCAAAACTTTGCACGATTCTTTTTGTAAGTCAGAAGTGCCAGAACGAAACATAAAACCGCCATCGGAATGTATCGTGACATGACGGTAAACTGATTCTCGTCTCCCAAAAGATATCCCCATACCGTTCGAATGCATAAGAAGAACGAGCAGCCCGCAAGAAGCATAATCAGTATATTGACCGCTATCTGTTTTTTGCCCGCACTTACGGCTTTTCTGCGTTTGTTTATGATTCCCCTCCCCGTAAGAATGACCGCGGTAAAAAGAATCGCAACGGCAAGGGCCGTTCCGTTATTGATGCCGATGGTTCCGAATTCCGAAGCAAAATTTGCCCATTTTGCCGCACCGCCTGCGGATGCATGGGAAGGGTCGGAGAGAATGTAAGAGATATACCGGGTAAACCTGTCCCCTCCTGTAAAAGAAAAACAGCCAAGAAGGAACAAAGCGGAAGGAACCGCTGCCGATACGGCAAACAGTGCCGCACCGTATTTTCGTTTGGATAGTAAAAGTCCCAGAAAGTATACGGGGAAAAGAATTACCATTGTGGGATAACACATTCCGGAAATCACATACAGAACACCCGCAAGAACGGGCCTGTAGGCCTTCCCGTCTTGTTCAAAGGATAATAAAAGCAGGAAAATCAAAAGCATGCACCAGTAGTGTATCAGCTCAAATTCCGGCATACTTACCCACTTGGGAAGAAAGTTTAAGTGCAGAATCAAAAGAAGAAACGCCGCACTTTTTCCCGCTTCTTTTTTTGCAACAAGATAAAGGTATGCTCCGGCAAGTGCATGAAGAAGAATTCCTGCAATCCTGAGAAATATAACGGAATACTCCATGCCCCCGCTTAATTTATAAAAGGGTAATAAAAACAGTGCCGGCAGAAATGCCGAAAACTGATGAGGTTCCCACATATCAAAAATTAGCTTATCGCCTGTAACCAGGCGATAAGCTTGTGCGATTGCATAGGATTCGTCAATATCAAGACTCACAAAAACCGACTTTACAATTCCGAGAATTGTAAGGACAACCAGGGAAACCTGAATGATTCTCCATGCCACTGTTTGCAATGAGGATCTTTTCTTAAGATTATTCATCCGTACTTTGATTACTTTATATATTGTTTCAGTACTTCTGCCTTATCTGTTTTCTCCCAGGGAAGATCGAGATCGTTTCTTCCGAAGTGTCCGTATGCAGCCGTCTGTCTGTAAATAGGACGTCTTAAATCAAGCATACGGATAATTCCGGCAGGGCGCAGATCAAAATGTTTGCGGATAATATCCACCAGGTTTTCATCGCTTACAAGGCCCGTACCGAAAGTGTCTACCATAATGGAAGTGGGCTGTGCAACGCCAATTGCGTAAGAAAGCTGAATCTCACACTTCTTTGCAAGACCTGCGGCAACAATATTCTTGGCTACGTATCTTGCGGCATAAGCGGCACTTCTGTCCACTTTGGTGCAGTCCTTTCCGGAGAACGCACCGCCGCCGTGACGGGCGTATCCGCCGTAGGTATCCACAATAATTTTACGTCCCGTCAGCCCGGCATCACCGTGAGGTCCGCCGATAACGAAGCGTCCCGTGGGATTGATAAAATATTTGGTATTTTCATCCAGGAGTTCCTTCGGAAGAACCGGATCAAATACATACTTCTTTATATCTTCGTGAATTTGTTCCTGCGTTACGTTCGGATCATGCTGTGTGGATAAAACGACCGCCTCGAGGCGCACCGGTCTTCCCTGCTCGTCATATTCCACGGAAACCTGTGTCTTGCCGTCCGGTCTTAAATATGACAGCGTGCCGTCCTTTCGAACTTCCGAAAGCTTTCTGGCAAGTTTGTGGGCAAGGCTGATGGGATAAGGCATCAGTTCTTCCGTTTCGTCCGTTGCAAAACCGAACATCATTCCCTGATCGCCCGCACCGATGGCTTCGATTTCATCATCGCTCATTTTGTTCTCTTTCGCTTCCAGTGCCCGGTCCACGCCCATGGCAATATCCGCGGACTGCTGGTCAAGTGCTACAAAGACCGCACAGGTATCGGAGTCAAAACCGATTTTACCGCGATTATATCCGATTTCATTTACGGTATTTCGCACAATTGTCGGAATATCCAGTCTGGCCCGGGTGGTAATTTCTCCGGTAACCAGAACAAAACCGGTGCAGCAACAGGTTTCGCATGCCACCCGGCTTAAGGGGTCCTGCTCAATGCAGGCATCCAGTATAGCGTCGGAAATGGCATCGCAGACTTTGTCGGGATGTCCTTCCGTAACGGATTCAGATGTAAATAAACGCTTTTCCATTTTACCCTCCTGTTATGAAAAAGGCCCACAAAAGCGGACCCTCCACTACTCTGATTTCAGAGTTAAATTTTTCTTATGAAACAACGGAACGGAATGCGGCATCCTTCGGGGATTCTTCCTCATCCGGTGTGTCGATGATTTCAATGTTTCCGCCGAGTTTTTTCAGTTTTAAGTGAAAATCCTCATAGCCTCTCTGGATATACTGGATATCCGTTACCACGGATTCTCCTTCCGCAGTAAGAGCCGCAATTACCAATGCCGCACCGGCACGCAGATCGGGGCTTGCAATCTCCGCGCCCGAATAACGTTCCACTCCGGTAATAATGGCCGTATTGCCTTCCACTTTTATGTCGCTTCCCATGCGGGTTAATTCATCCACATATTTGAAACGGTTGTCGAAAATACTCTCCGTAACAATGCTGATGCCCTGAGCAATTCCGAGAAGCACCGTCATCTGAGGCTGCATATCCGTAGGGAAACCGGGATAAGGCAGGGTCTTTACCTGTGTATTGCCGAGTCTCTTTGTCGCCACTACACGAACCGCATCATCCGATTCTTCCACCTGGCAGCCGATTTCACTAAGCTTTGCGTAAATGCATTCCAGGTGCTTGGGGATTACATTCTTAACGGTAATATCACCTCTGGTAGCCGCTGCTGCCATCAGATAGGTTCCCGCCTCAATCTGATCGGGTATAATCATGTACTCCGTTTTATGAAGGCTCTGAACACCGTTAATACGGATGACATCGGTACCGGCACCCTTGATGTTGGCTCCCATACTGTTTAAAAAGTTCGCCAGATCAACGACATGCGGTTCCTTTGCCGCGTTCTCGATTACGGTTTTTCCTTCCGCCATAACAGCTGCCATAATGACGTTTATGGTTGCTCCCACGGAAACTTTATCCATGAAAATATGAGATCCCTTCAGACTCTGCGCATGAGCGACAACGGAACCGTGACGTACATTCACGGAAGCGCCGAGGCTTCGAAATCCTTTAATATGCTGGTCAATGGCCCTGGTTCCCAGGTTACATCCGCCGGGAAGAGGTACTTCCGCATTCTTGTACTTACCGAGCAAAGCACCGATTAAATAGTAAGAAGCACGAATCTTTTTGATTCCCTCATTCAGAATTACCTGATTATGAATACGGGAACCGTTGATCCGGTAAGTATGCCTGTCAACTCTTATAATCTGAACACCGATGCTCTCCATGGCCTGAAGCATGACATTCGTATCACGAACATCGGGGACATTTTCAATTGTAACGGTTTCATCCGTCATGATGGAGGCAGCCAGAATTGCAAGTGCCGCATTCTTCGCACCGCCGATTTCTACCTCTCCCACCAGGGGATTTCCACCTGTTATCACGTATTTTTCCATGCGTTCCTCCGCAATATAACGAAGATATTATACATGATTCACTCTGTAAATGCAATTATTACCGAAGGAATCGAAGCGGATCCACCTGAGTTCCGTTTTCAATTACCTCGAAATGCAGGTGAGGTCCCGTGCTGACACCGGTGGAACCGGATTTGGCAATCGTCTGTCCCTGTGCCACCGACTGACCCACGGATACAAGAATCTTACTTAAGTGTCCGTATCTTGTGGAATGTCCGTCCGGATGACGGATCACAACCGCATAACCGTAACCGCCGGCCCATCCTGCCGATGTAACCACGCCACCGCTGGAAGCATAAACCGCAGAGCCGGTAGGTGTTGCAATATCCAGGCCCTTATGATAGGAGGATGCACCTGCGGTAGGAGATTTTCTTCTTCCGAAGTAGGACGAAATACGTCCACCGGATAAAGGCCAGATAAAGGTAGGCGGAATCTTGGTTCCGACTTCCACAATTTTCGGAACGGCTTCCATCAGCACATCCTGCTTGATAATATCTCTGGAAACTTCCGCATCGTTGGAATAATGCACGTCCGCAATCAGTTCGCGGTAGCCGGCCTGGGGCTCCTGCAAAACCTGTTTCTGCGTTGTAAACCAGTCATCGTTGTATACATATTCGATTTCTGCTTCATATGTTTCGTTATAATGTTCACGGTTCACCCATTCCACGGCAAGTTCCGGTTCGGGAACCGTGATAATCAGCGTCTGTCCGACATGTATGGTGGAATTGACGCTTTCCATGAACTCCGAATTCATCTGTACGATGGTTTCCATGGGAATATCCAGCTTCAGAGAAATACCGGAAAGCGTATCTCCGGGCTGAACTTCGTAAGTCTGCTGTACGGCCTGTTCCTCGGTTAACAGTGCCATGGCTTCGTCCACGCTTAAAAGTTCATCTGCGGGAACACTGGCCTCTACCACTTCGATGGTCTCGGAAAGACCGATGCTCTGAAGGCCTAATGCGTATTCCTCAAAATCAAGAAGATATGCATCCTCACAGGCTTTTTCCGCCTGATATAAGGCCATTCCGGATCCGGAATAGGGATAGAACAGTTCCTCTTCCTTCTTTAACCGGATTGTGGCGGTAAGAACGTTTAAATCTCTGTTTTCGTCCTTCTCCATAACCACTTCGTAAAGTCCTTCCGTATCGTATCTGGCAATGGTTCTGGACAGAAGTTCATGCACGTCTTCGGAGGATGCCATATTTACGGTCAGTCCCCGCACCTTCATGGAGTATGCCGTCCGTCTTGCCTTGCGGTGATGATTCTCCATTACGGCCACCATGTTCTGTACGATTTCCCGGTCGGAATCCGTGGCACGGAAAATTTTCTCTTCCCCTACAACGGAAAAGTCCATGGGATCGAGCATAACGAGCGTGTTTGCTCTGTTTGCCATCGTTTTGCGGGCTCTGGATAACAGTTCGTCCGCATGATCTTCTTTGGAAACCACGCCGACCGCTTCTCCGTACATCCAGATGGTAAAACTGTTATCGGCATCATGCTCGAATAAACGGAAATTGGGAATAAAAAAAAGTGCAACAACAAAAGCGCCCAAAAGCACTCTTATTGCCAACACTTTCATTTTGAATGTATATCGGGATAAATGCTTCATCCTATAAAATATTCAGGATTTTTAATACCATTAAAATCAGATTCGCGAATCCGAGGGCGATTGCAATAATCACCGCAACACGGACGGAATTCACTCTTTCGTACAGCTCATGATTGTGTTTCGTCAATCCCTCGGTCTGGTTCTTAAACTCATCCACAACAACTGCCTGTACGTTACGGTATACCTTAACGTTCTCTTTATGTACGAAGTCATCGGACTGTTTAAACATGTCTTCCAATGCCTTCTTGTCTTCCTCTTCTTTTGCAAGGCGGGCTTCCTCTTTTGCCTTCTCCTCTTCCCTGCGCTTTGCCTCCATCTCTTCTCTCAGTGCTTCGTCTTCCTCACCGGGAGTCTTGATGTTGTCCACCGTGGAACGGATGTATTCCAGATGCTCTGCAATTTCACGGTTCTCACGACGCATGGTAAGAATGGCATTATCCACACTCGCCTTAACGGAGGTCTTCAGTTCTTCGGAAGAATTGCGGACCTCATCCACACTGCTGCGCACATCCTGTGCAATCTGGCGAACTTCCGATACGGAATCGGATACCATGAGGCTGGACTGCTTCATCTCATCCACCGGAATCATCAGCGTATTGTTAACGGACTCGTTTAAACTGCTGACATCCAGTCCTCTCATGGCTTCTTCCACAGCTGCCATAATGGCTTCGGATAAATCGGAGGATACATTTGCTTCTTCCGCACCGGCGGCATTTCCTCTGGCACTCTGTACCTTCTGCATGCTTTCATCTACAAGCGTGTTGATCTTATCGGTAAGTTCGGAGTTTTTGTAGTTCAGTTTTCGCATATCCTGAAGGATAGCTTCATACTGCGCAACCTGCTCCTGAAGACGCTGCATTTCATTGGCTTCTGCCTGTGCATTCGCCTTAATCATCTCCTGAGCATTGATTCTCTGTGACATTTTATCTACAAAGTTATCCATAACAAACCTCCGCATGCGCCATTTGCAGCAAATCTACCCACAAATACGCATATATTTTACCATTTTTCCCTTACTTTATCAATAAAAAATCTTTTCAAAAAGGTTTGACTGTTTATTCATAGTTTATTCATATTTGACCGATAAGATGATTGTAATGAAAAGAATATAACTCCCGAGAAATCGGGACTCCTCATTTTCTAGATTTTTTTCATTTTCTCCTATTTTGAAGGGCCGATACAACGTATCGGCCCTTCATTTTATCTGATTGGAGTTATTCTATTTCATGGAAACCGGAGCAATAATATCCACCTGTCTCGGCAGGTTTCGGATAATCGCCTCTGTATGGAAACCGCCGTTTTCCCCGTCCAGCGTCCAGGGAGTCGGCTGATCGGCCTTGATATGTATTTCCGAAGCCCGGAAATAATACATATGCTCCGGATCCGGATCTTGTGCCATTAAGGAAGACAACAGGGAATTGAGTTCCACCGGATCGTCCGGATATTTGATAAAAAGCGCTTCAAATTCTCCGTCATCCAGCTTGATTCCCTTATCCGGATATTTTACTCCTCCGATGGACATGGTATTGCTGACCATGCCGTAAATAAAGGTATCCTTAATCAGCTGGTTGTTTGCCACAATGCTCATGGAATAGGGTTTGATATTGCCGAGACCCACGGACTTGATACCCTCGATTACGTAGGCCATGTGGCCGAAAATATTCTTGACTTTCTGACTGGTCTCATAGGAAACCTCCGTCAGTGCCCCGAAAGCGGCAATGTAGATAAAGGTATTTCCGTTAAAAGATCCGATATCGCACGAAAACGGTTTCCCGCTTACAACCACCTGCGCCGCCTTGGAAAACTCGGACGGAATTCCGAGTGTCCTTCCGAAATCGTTCGTACTGCCGGCCGGGAGATATCCGATGGGTATCTTTTTGTTACACTCATCCATACCTTTTACAACTTCATCCAGGGTTCCGTCACCGCCGGAGCATACGATCATGTCATACTTTCCGTCGCTTTCCTTGACGAACCTCGTGGCATCATCCCTTGCCTGCGTCGGATGAACCGTCACCTCATAACCGGCTTTTTCGAAAATGTCCAGCACATCCACGAGCGCAAAACGGATTCTTTCCTGTCCGGCATGAGCGTTATAAACGAATAGTACCTTTTTTCTGTTCATAAAAAATTCCCTTGAGAATTATTCGTCCTTGCCCAGGTATAACTCAATATTGTCCATAGCTTCCGCTTCATCCACACCGTCGGTTACAACGGTAACCTTTTCTCCGGCGCCGAGACCAAGACTCATCATACCCATGATACTTTTGGCGTTAACTTTTTTTCCTTCGCCTACCTGCAGATAAATCGAAGAATCAAACTGGCTTGCAACCTGAACCAGAACGGCTACAGGTCTTGCTTCCATTCCTCCGGAAAGCTTTACGGTCATCTCTTTTGAAATCATGATTTTCTCCTCCTTAGTAACATCATGTCAAACAGACTCGTGCAAACCTTCTCTTTTTACCCCTTTAATTTTGTCGCAAACTCCTGAATTTTCCGCAGTCTGTGATTGACTCCGGATTTTCCGACACTCGGCGACAAGAACTCCCCCAGTTCTTTCAGTGTCGCGTCCCGGTGTTCAAGCCTTACCTCAGCCATTTCCTGCAGGGTGGGCGGAAGTGCGCTTAAACCGACGGTACGGGCAATATATTCAATATCCTCAATCTGCGAATTCGCCGCATTAACGCTTTTCAGCAGATTCGCCGTCTCGCAGTTTACCCTGCGGTTGGTTTCTCCCGCAATCTCGTGCAAAATCCGGTAATTTTCCAGATTCATCATGGAAATGTGTGCTTCCATGACATTGAGCACTTCGACAATTGCCGCACCTTCCTTGAGGTAGACTACTTTATATTTTTTTCTGGAAACCGTTTTTGCCTCGATTTCAAAATGGCCGAGAATTTCAGAAATCATCGCAGCCATGGTCGGATTCTGGCAAACAAATTCCAGATGATATCCCTTGGCCGGATCCGAAATGGACCCGCAACTGACAAAACAAGCACGCAGGAAAGCTCTCATGCAACACTGGGTTTTCACCAGCTGATGCGAAACGTGGTCCGCATCGGGGATGAAACATCCCATGGCATCCATGCGTTTGATGGCGCTTAAAATATCACGCACCGCCTCATCGTCCGAAATTTCCATACGAAAAAGACGATCTGTTTTAAGCAGACCAACACTTATATTAAATGTTTTTTCTGCCAATGTAAAGCATTTTCTGGCAATGCTTTCCTGCTCACAGTTCAGAACCAGCTTTAAACGGCCGTCTTTTTCCTCCACACTTCCGTAATGAAAGAACAAAACCGCGAATTCCGCAATTCTGCAGTGACGTGCTTTCGGTATGTTTTTTGCCAGTTCTTCCCTGACTTCCTGCGAAAAGGTCATAAACACTCCCGGCTATTTTAAATCCCTGTGTTCGAGCTTCAGTCCGAAGCTTCCGGCATCCTTTAAATTCTTATAAAGTTCATTGGCCAGGGTAACGCTTCTGTGCCTTCCGCCGGTACAACCGATTCCGATGACCAGCTGATTCTTCCCTTCTTTGACATAGTTCGGAATTAAGAAAAGAATCATATCCGTAAGCTTGCTTAAGAATTCCTTGCTCTCTTCAAAACTCATGACGTAATCCTGAACTTCTTTGTCGTTTCCGCTTTTTTCCTTCAGTTCATCGATATAAAACGGGTTGGGAAGAAAGCGAACGTCAAATACCAGGTCCACATCCGACGGAAGTCCGTGCTTGAAGCCGAAGGACACTATGTTTACCATAAGGGAATTGTAGTTTTCGTTTTTGACGAATATATTCTCCAGTTCCGCCTTTAAATCCCTGGTCAGAAGTCTGGATGTATCGATAACATAATCGGCCTCGCCTTTGATTTTCTTTAAAATCTCACGCTCTTTTTTTATGCCGTCGATTACCCTTCCGTCCAAAGCAAGCGGATGCATTCTCCTGGACTCTTTGTAACGCTTCTGTAAAGTGGCATCGGAAGAATCCATGAAAAGAATTTCGAACGGAAAATTCTTTTTGCGTAAATCATCAAGTGCTTCCTGCACTTCATCAAAAGACTGATCTGCACGCACGTCAATTCCGAGAACCACCTTTGTGATTTCCCGGTTCGGCTCCAGAATCAGTTCGACAAATTTACTGATTAAAGGCACGGGAAGATTGTCCACGCAGTAATAACCCAAATCCTCAAGCATCTTCTGTGCCGTCAGTTTTCCCGCACCGCTCATTCCGGTGACGATAACGAATCTCATATTACTCCCCCATAAAGATTATTTCCGGTTCCAAAAGAATTCCGGAATTCTCGTAAACCCTCTTTCTTACTTCTTCTATCAGCTGCGAAACATCTTTTGCCGTAGCATCGTTCTCATTGATAATAAAGCCGCAGTGTTTCTCGCTGACCTTCGCGCCTCCGACGGAAAGGCCCCTGCATCCGGCTTCCTCAATCAGCTTGCCGGCAAAATATCCTTCCGGCCTTTTAAATGTACTGCCGGCACTTGGATATTCAAGAGGCTGTTTCTCTCTTCTTCTTGCGCCTAATTCCAGCATGGTAATCCGAATCTGTTTTTCATCTCCCGGCATCAGCTGAATGCCGCAGGAAAGAACGATATACGGTACATCTTTCAAAATAGATGTACGATATCCGAATTCCAGATGCGCTCCGAGAATGGTTTTGATATTTCCGTCCGGTGTCAATACCCTGACCCAGCCGACTACCTGGGACATTTCCCCGCCGTAGGCTCCGGCATTCATACGGACTGCGCCGCCGACGGAACCGGGAATTCCTGCCGCGAATTCAAAACCGGTTAAACCTTTTTGCAGCGCATGGCTTGCAACAGCCGACAGGGATGCCCCGCCTTCCGCAATAATCATGTCGTCTTTGACAATGATGTCGCTCATTCCGTCGCCAAACGTCGCAACAACACCTGCGATTCCGTTATCGCTTACCAAAAGATTACTTCCTTTTCCCATGAAGAAAAAGGGCAGATCTTCTCTTCTGCAGAATTCCACAAGTGCCGAAAGTTCCTCGATATTTTGTATCCTGACGAAGCATTCCGCATTTCCGCCGATTCGGAATGTGGTATGTAATTTCATCGGTTCGTCAAACAGAACCTCCGATTCTTCCAAGAGATTTTTCAGTTTTTCTTTCTGGTCCCCAGTCATAATCATCCTTTATTCAAGAACAAGTTTCGCCGCGCCGTAAATACCTGCATCGTTTCCGAGGGTTGCAAGGCAGAACTTCGCATCCTTTGCACCGTGGAAAACGTATTTTTTATAATTCTTCTCGATAAAATCAAACAATACTTCTCCGGCTTTGCTCACGCCTCCGCCGATTACAAACGCTTCCGGGTTCACTACACAGGCAACGGTTGCAAGACCTTTTCCGAGATACATGCCGAAAATCTCCGCCACTTCCACGGCCAGTCTGTCTCCTGCCTTTACGGCATCAAATACAGCCTTTGCACTGACTTCGCCTTCTCTTAAAACGCTCGGCATATCATCCTGCTTAAGTCTTTCGTTTGCGAGTCTGGTAATACCCGTAGCGGAAGCATACTGTTCCAGACATCCCTTGTTTCCGCATCCGCAGCTGATCAGTTCGTTGTCTTCCACATGAATATGTCCGATTTCTCCGCCGGCTCCGGTTGCGCCCGCAACCAGCCTGCCTTCGATGATAACACCACCTCCGACACCGGTTCCCAGAGTGACCGCTACAATGCTGGAATATCCCTGTCCGCCGCCTTTCCACATTTCACCGAGTGCCGCAACGTTGGCATCATTTCCGGTCTTTACGGGAAGATTCGTAAGTTCTCCGAGCTTCTCGCTTACATTGAATACACCCCAGCCTAAATTGGCTGCCTTGTAGATGGTTCCCTTGGAATCCACGGGACCGGGTACCCCGATTCCGACACCGATGATGTCTTCTTTTGAAATCTGCTTTTCGCCGATTTTATCCGCTATGGACTTCGCAATATCCGGCAGAATCTGTTCTCCGCCGTTTTCCTTTCTCGTAATGATTTCCCACTTGTCGAGTACATTTCCCTCGGAATCAAAGAGACCGAGTTTCACCGTGGTTCCTCCGAGATCTACCGCAAATACATACTGTGCCATTTCTTTATCCTCCGAAATATTATTGTCGTAAAATAATCCGATTTAGTCTTCCTCGTCCTCTTCGCGTCTCTGGGCAAGGGAATTCTGTACACGCTTATAAAGCTCCTGAGCCGCATTGTAACCCATCTTCTTCTGTCTGTGGTTTACGGCTGCGGTTTCGCAAACGATGGCAAGGTTACGTCCGGGACGCACCGGAATATTATGGCAGACAACCTTGTTTCCGAGATATTCCGTGTACTGTTCTTCCAAACCGAGGCGATCGTATTCCGTATCCTTGTTCCAGTCTTCCAGTTTAATGACAAGGTCGATGTTCTGCGTCTCCTTAACGGAGGAAACACCGAACAGAGTCTTTACGTCCACAATACCGATTCCTCGAAGTTCGATAAAATGCTTGGTTGTGTCCGGAGCGGTTCCGATCAGGGTATCCTCGCTGACCTTACGGATTTCCACAACATCATCGGTAACCAGACGGTGACCACGCTTGATTAATTCCAGCGCCGCCTCACTCTTACCAATTCCGCTCTCACCGGTGATCAAAACGCCTTCGCCGTATACATCGACCAAAACACCGTGAATGGAAATGCAGGGAGCTAATTTTACATTCAGCCAGCGAATGGTTTCCGCCATGAATACGGAGGTCGTGTTCTTCGTTTTAAACAAAGGCACACCGTTTTCCACAGCTTTTTTCCGGAAAAGTTCGTCCGGTTCCAGATCTCTGCAGAATACAATACAGGGAATGGGATAACTTAAAAGTTTGCTGTAAATCTCTTCCTTTCTTTCGGGAGAAAGGGATTCCATATAACGGTATTCCACGAATCCGATAATCTGCAGACGGGTTGCTTCGTAGTTTTCAAAGAAGCCTGCCATCTGAAGTGCGGGACGGTTAATGTCCGGCTGTTTGATTTTAATTTTGTCAATGGGAATCTCCGGTGTCAAAGCTTCCAGTTTTGCTTTTTCCACGATTCTCTGTAAACTGATACTTGGCATGTTTTTCGCCCTCCCTTATTTGTCTGATACCCCGTTACTGTCTGTTGTAATAATCAATTCCCCCGCTCGGGTTAAAATAGGTTCGAATATATCCGTCCGAGGAGACCACCACGAACTCGTTCGTTGCCTCCACGTAATAGATATCATCATTGTCTTCTTTCTCTTTTTTGTGAAGCGCATCGGGATTTACAACCACCGCATTCGCTGCCGCAAGGTATTCCTCCGCGTTCGCAAAGCCCATTTCTTTTCCGTGTTTCTCGTAATGCTCATCCAGATATTTCTTCTTGCGGAAAGTCAGGTTCCCCGTTTTTTTCGGTTCGCTTTTTTCCTCGCTTACAACCTCACTGTCCTCTTTTCCGACCTCTTCGCTTTGGGCCTGACTGTCAGACTCTCCGTCGTCATCTTCGATAATATCCTCATACTGCTGCTCGACTTCGCTGTCTCTGTCCTTGGCATCGGAAATGGTCTCCACATATTTCTGTTCCTGTTTGATTGCGTTATCGTAATGATCCATTTCCGTGGTACATCCGATGAAAAATGCACCGAATGCCGCAACGGTTGCCGCTACTGCTATTTTACCGATTTTATTCCGGAATTGTTTCATGGAATCTCCTCTCTGTTTCAGTCCGCCAAAAGGGTGTGAAATTTGACACTCGCTTCATTCAGACTGTCCTTGTTAGCTCCGCCTCTGTAGTTTTGATTCGTATTCTGGGTCTTATCATTCTCCCAGTTGCAGACGGGACAGATGTCATAGTCCCCGTTCTTCAGAAAATAAGTGCTTTCGCAACAGGGACACCTGTAATACATCCTTCCGTCCATAGCGGCATGAAATGCCATAATCGCACTTTGCCTGCAAGTCCTTACATCCATATAGACTTTTTTTAAGTTTATGTCAAAGAACCGGTCGATTGCCTGGCAGTCCATGTTGATATCAACATCTTTAAATTCCTCGTCAAACGGCAGTTCCCATTCGGAACGGCCGGCGGGAAAATGTAAAAACTCCATAAATCCGAGATAATCCGGTTTTACCTGCGCAATCAGATCTCTGATTTCGAAGAGAAGTTCATACTTCCTGCCTCCGATTGCCTCGCTTGCACTTTTGTCGGTATTGATATCCCGACGGCTGAAAACAAGCGCTTCTTTAATTTTCAGTTGCAGAAGAGTCATTTCCTTTATCAGATGGTTTCCGGATTCCCTGATAAAATCCATGTCCTGTTTGTTATCCATATTCCTCTCCCCCGGCGTCAGCCTTTCTTTTCATCGTCTTTCGCGTGAAGGAATTCGTATATTCCTTCTGCAACATTTTTGGGTATTTCCGGCAGGGCAGCAATCGTCTCCACGTCCGCCGCCTTCAGATCTTCAATGGAAGTGAACGCTTTCATCAACGCTCGTCTTCTTTTTTCTCCGATACCGGGAATCTCGTCCAGAACCGAATGCACTTGTGCCTTCGTACGAAGGGAACGGTGGTATTCGATTGCGAAGCGGTGCGCTTCATCCTGCACCCTAGTTATTAGTTTAAACCCCTCCGAGCGGGTGTCAATCGGCAATTCCACATTTTGATAATAAATTCCTCTGGTCCTGTGATTGTCATCCTTGACCATGCCGCAGACCGGGACATGAATTCCAAGATCCGAAAGCACTTCTTCGGCAATGTTTACCTGACCTCTTCCGCCGTCCATTAACAGAAGATCCGGAAATTTTACAAAACTGTCCTGCGAAGGCTCCTCCCCGGATTGCAGTTTCAGTCCGTGTTCAAAGCGTCTGGTAAGAGCTTCCTTCATGCAGGCGTAATCATCGGGGCCGGTTACGGTTTTCATGCGAAACTTCCGGTAATCGCTTTTCTTCGGTTTGCCCTTTTCAAAAACCACCATGCTGGCTACGTTGGCAAAGCCCGAAGTATTCGAAATATCAAATGCTTCCATCCGCTCGATGCTCGGGATCCCGAGGAGATTCTCGATTTCCTTTACCGCACCGAGTGTTCTTGCTTCCTCACGTTTGATTTTTTCCGCATCCTGGGAAAGAACGAGTGCCGCATTCCTGCCGGCGAGTTCCAAAAGTTTCTCCTTCCGCCCTCTGACGGCGACCTTAATCAGAACCTTCCGTCCCTTCTTTTTGGAAAGCCATTCCTCGATTAATGTCCGATCCGGCACTTCTTCCCCGACATAGATTTCCGTCGGGACATACGGTGTGCCCGCGTAAAATTGTCTTAAGAAGGAGGAAAGCACCTCCCCTTTTTCATCTTCCGCGCAGTCATTTAACAAAAAATGTTCCCTGCCGATTAGTTTTCCGGCTCTTACGAAAAATACCTGAACGGCAACATCCTTTTCTCCGGATGCGATACCGATATAGTCCTTATCCTCACCCTCATAATCCGTAATCTTCTGCTTCTGGGCGATGCTCTTCACACTGAAATACAATTCCCTGATCTCCGCAGCTTCCTCAAAAGCCAGGCGTTCGCTGGCTTCCTCCATCTGTTTTTCAAGGCTCTTTAAAATTTCACCGTAGTTTCCGTTCAGAAAATCCAGTGCCTTTTCCACATTCGAACGATATTCTTCCCTGGAAACGTTTCCTGTACAGGGAGCCATGCACTGCTTCATGTGATAGTTCAGGCAGGGACGGCCGGAGGCATTTTCTTCCCCCTCTTTTATGAAACGGTTGCAGGTTCTGAGTCTGTAGAGTTTATTCATCAGATCAATGGTTTCCTTTACCGCAAAAGCTGAAGTGTACGGTCCGAAATACCTGCTTTTATCCTTTTTCATCTGTCTTGAAAAAAGAATTCTCGGATAATCCTCGGCAACGGTTACCTTGATATAGGGATAGGTTTTGTCGTCTTTTAAAAGAGTGTTGTATTTCGGGGAATGCTCCTTAATCAGATTATTTTCCAGCACCAGGGCTTCAAGTTCCGAATCCGTAAGAATGTATTCGAAATGATCGATTAAGGAAATCATTTTCTCGATTTTTGCGGTATGGGGAACCCCGGCACGAAAATAAGACCGCACTCTGTTTTTCAAGTTTACGGCCTTACCGACATAAATGATGGTATCGAACGCATCATGCATGATATAAACCCCGGGACTTCCCGGGAGTTTTTTTAATTCCTCTTCTATGCAAAAATCGCTCACGAAATCTTATTCTACCTCGTCATTCTTCCCTTCTGCCCTTTTGTTTAAAATGTCCTGGAATTCATCGAAACCGTCATCCTGTTTTTCTTCGGGCCTCTGTTGATCTTCCGGTTTCTGTTCTTCCAGAGCTTTTTGCTCTTCTTTTTTGATTTCCTCGTCCACGATTTCGTTTAACTCGTCAAGCTCGGATTTGCTGATTCCGTAACGGGTTTCCTCCTGCTTTGTAAAATAGGAGTCCTCGTCCTCATCGTCTTTGGCAAAACCGTTTTCAGGCGCTGTACTCTCTTCTTTGGCGGCGCTCGTGTCTTTGCTTTCCTCACTCACCGGCGGTTTGACGGAAATCGGTTTCTCCGCTGCCGTTCTTCCGAACTGCAGTCCGTTATCTTTCGGAGGCGGTACGGGAATTCCTTTTTCTCTGCAATATATTTCCATGAACTCATGGCCTGTAATGGTTTCTTTTTCAATCAGGTGAGCAGCGATTTTATCCAGAATGTCACGGTTTTTCTTCAGCATCTTATATGCTTCCTTATAACATTCCTTGATCATGGCCATCACTTCTTTATCGATTTCCGCGGTGGTCTTGTCCGCGCAGTTCATTACGGTTCTGCCGTCCAGATATCTGCTTTCCACGGACTCAAACTGCACATGACCGAATTTCTCGCTCATACCGTAAAGCGCAATCATGGAACGGGCAATGTTCGTCGCTCTTTCGATATCGTTTGCGGCGCCGGTGGTAATCGTTCCGAAAACCAGCTCCTCCGCAGCACGCCCGCCCAAAAGCTCTACCATTTCATCATGAAGTTCTTCCTTGGAATCAAGGTATTTCTCTTCCTCGGGGACCTGCATAACATATCCCAATGCACCCATGGTGCGGGGCACGATTGTAATTTTCTGTACCGGTTCGGAATTCTTCTGCAGCGCGGAAATCATGGCATGGCCGACTTCGTGGTAGGAAACGATTTTTCGTTCCTGCTCGGTAAGGATACGATCTTTCTTTTCCTTACCCACAAGGACAATTTCCACGGCATTTAAAAGGTCTTTCTGACCTACAAACGCACGGCCTTCCTTAACGGCGGTAATAGCCGCCTCGTTCACCATATTGGCCAGGTCGGAACCAGTCGCGCCGCTGGTGGCAAGTGCCACTTCCTCAAAGTTCACGGTCTCGTCAAGTTTCACATTCTTTGCGTGTACCTTTAAAATAGCCACACGGCCCTTTAAATCGGGTTTTTCCACTACAACACGACGGTCAAAACGGCCGGGACGAAGCAGCGCTTTATCCAGAATTTCGGGGCGGTTGGTTGCCGCAAGAATAATGATACCTTTATTTCCGTCAAAGCCATCCATTTCGGAAAGCAGCTGGTTTAACGTCTGTTCTCTTTCTTCATTTCCGCCGCCGTATTTTGAATCACGGCTGCGGCCGATGGCATCGATTTCATCGATGAATACAATACAGGGAGCATTTTTCTCCGCTTCTTTAAACAAATCGCGTACACGGGATGCTCCGACTCCGACATACAGTTCCACGAAATCGGAACCGGTCAGGGAAAAGAACGGAACATTTGCCTCGCCTGCACAGGCCTTGGCCAGCATGGTTTTACCGGTTCCGGGAGGGCCTACAAGCAAAACGCCCTTCGGAAGGCGGGCACCGATTTTTACATAACGATCGGGATTGTGAAGGAAATCAACCACTTCCTTCAGGGAATCTATGGCTTCATCCACGCCTTTAACATCCTCGAATTTTACACCCGTGGATTTCTGTACATAAACCTTTGCATTGGATTTTCCGACGTTCATAAAACCGCCGATACCGTCACTTTTTGACATTCTGCGGAAAACCGCAACGGCAAAAATCACAAACAGAACCGTAGGCAGAACATATGCAAACAGAATGTACCAAATTTGAGAAGAATTGCTTGGAATCTCGCCCTTTACTTCAATTCCGGCTTCCAGAAGCCTGGCGGTTAAAACTCCGTCCTCCTCGGTTTTACCCGTGTAATAAGACTCCTGTGTGGTACCGCTTAAAAGCCAGTTTTTGACGGCATTTGCTTTGGTTCCGACCGGGAAAATATCAATTCGGGTTTCACCGATTACAACACTTTCCACCTTCTGTTCTTCAATCATGGTGAGGAACTCGTTATAGGTAATCTCCGTTGCCGTATTGGTGTTAAGAAGTCTGTAAATCCAAGTAAAAATAAAGAAACAGATTAAGAGAAAGAACACGATGAGCAGAATTCCGCCACCGCCGCCCTGACGCTTATTCTTGTTTTCGTTGTTCTGATTTTCCATTTAATCACACTTTCTGAATAATATGCCGATACCATACTATTATAAGTGTGGAAGGCGAATAATTCAATGTTTAATCGACCCGCATAAAAAAACCCACAGTCAAATTGACTGCGGGGTTCGAGGCGCCAACCAGATTTGAACTGGTGATAACGGTGTTGCAGACCGGTGCCTTACCACTTGGCTATGGCGCCATATCATCAAAATCATCATATCATATCTTTCCGTAAAGCGAAAGAAAAATAATTAATAGTGACTCCGACGGGAATC
>DLBG01000007.1 GCA_002494135.1 Lachnospiraceae bacterium UBA7027 | reverse complement strand
CTCCGTCATTTCAAGGTTCGAATCCTTGTAGCCCTGCTTAAATACCTCTTGATCGCATAGTGTCAAGGGGTTTATTTTTTACTTAGGGGAATGGATTCATGGATGATTTGAACAATCTGTCGGAGGAGGAAATCCGTGAAATAACGGAGTATTCCACGGAAGAGTTTCGAATCGACAGTGCAAGCAGCAGTAAAAGAGCTTTGATTTACGGACTGATTTCCGTTGCTTTAACCGGCAGCGTTATCGGAGGGATTCCGTTTGCCATTGTGGCAATCGTTCACGGAGTCCGCTCGGTTAAAACAAGGCCGCAGGATAAAAGGGGAAAGGTTGGCATTATTCTCGGCTGTACGGAATTCGGATTGTTTTTCCTGATGTTATGCTGGTTTGCATTTCGACTTCTTCTTTTTATGTTTTTGCCTTAGGGAAGCGTCCCACAAAAAAAGGTGTAGCGAAAAGCAGCCGTTTCATTGTTCGTACCGGCGGGTAAGTTGTAAAATCGCCGCATCCGTTCTATGATGGATAAGACGCAGATACAGGAGTAAAAATATGTTACAAATCGGAAATACACAGAATTTAAAAGTGGTAAAAAGAGTGGACTTCGGGGTTTATCTTGCCGAGAGCGAAGAGGCATCCGCACAGGAAAGAGTCCTTTTGCCGAAATCGCAGGTAAGAGAGAATATTTCGATAGGCGATACCCTGAATGTTTTTTTGTACAAGGATTCCAAGGACCGCTTAATTGCCACCGTCAACACACCTGCCATTAAACTGCATGAGGTGGGGAAACTCCGTGTGGCAAGTACCACTTCCATCGGAGCTTTTCTGGACTGGGGACTGGAGAAGGATCTGTTCCTTCCTTTCCATGAGCAGACCTACCGCGTCAAACCGGATGATGAAGTTTTAGTTGCTTTATATGTGGATAAAAGCGGACGCCTTTGTGCGACCATGAAAGTATATCATTATTTAAAAACAGAGAGTCCTTACATGAAGGAATCAAGAGTTGAGGGAACCCTCTACGAAATCAGCGGAAACTTCGGCGCTTTCGTGGCGGTGGACGACTGCTACTCCGCTCTGATTCCGAAGCAGGAATTTATTAAGGATATCCCGGTCGGAAGCCATGTAACGGCCAGAGTCATCGATGTGAAGGATGACGGAAAACTGACGCTTTCCCTGCGGGAGAAAGCCTATATGCAGATTGCGTCGGATTCCGATGCGGTGATGAAGGTGATCGACAGTTACGACGGCGTACTGCCGTTTAACGATAAGGCATCACCCGAAACCATCCGCCGTGAGATGAACATGAGTAAGAACGAGTTTAAACGTGCGGTCGGCAATCTTTTGAAAACGGGCCGTATCGAGATTACGGAGAAAAGCATACGTCGTATTGATTAGGAGGAAATCCTTTTGCGGGAAGTAGATGTACTGGGGATACAGATTAAGGATTACCCGTTAAAAGAAGCACTTCACAAAAGCACCACCTTTTTCGGAAACGGAACCATGGATATTATCCTTTATGTTTCCGCTCAGGTTTTTGTGGAGTCCGGAGGCAACAAGGAAAAAAGAGATTTCTTACGTGCTGCGGATCTGATTATTTTCGGAGAGGCCGAAGTGCTCAAAGCGGCCGGCGAGAATACCAAGGAACGCCGTGAGGAAATCAAGGGGCAGGTATTTTTGACGGATTTTGTCAAAAGAGTCTGCCGGGCCAAAATGCCCGTGCTTCTGTTATCGGACAGCGAGGAAACCCTGGAGGAAATGGAGAATTACTTAAAGGGAATCCGTGAGAATTTAGTGATAGCGGATAAATATACCTATGTGGACGGCGTTACCGGACCGGAGGCACTGGTAAACAATATCAATGCGTCCGCGGCTGAGGTGGTTCTTTCCAATCTGCCGTTCTCGGCAAGCGCAGCGCTGCTTTCGCAGTACGGCATGATGATGAACAAGGATGTGTGGCTGGCACTTTTAAGTACCGCTTCACCCTGGAAACAGAAGCCTCACACGAACTCCTTTTTGGAGCGGCTCTTCTATAAGAGGGTCTTCAAACGGAGAGTTATGAAGTACAACACCATCGTCGAGGAAGCCCGGGAAAACGAAGCGGAAGAAGAAAGCGCGGGCGGTCCGGAAGAATAAAAAAGCGGGAATTTTACTTCCTGCTTTTTTATTTAGAAGAAATGAACAATAAAAGTATAGAAAGTTGTGGATTTTTACGGGATTTTGATATATAATGTTCGTTGGGGTATGTCATTATGACAAAAAATGGTCATGTTCTATGTGACATTTTTTACAGAGGGGGTACTAAGTTATGATTTCGAGCCAGATTCTTCAGAATTCCATAGACGGAATGAAGAATATTGCAAGAGTTGACCTGTGTGTAACGGATACGGAAGGAAAGGTGGTTGCAACCACGTCTTCGTTCCAGACAAACTACACCCAGGCAGTGGAGGAGTTTGTGAAGTCCTCTGCGGACAGCCAGGAAATTCAGAGCAATCAGTTCTTTAAGATTTATGACGACCAGCAGTTAGAGTACATCGTAATCTGTTCCGGTGTGGGCGACAATACCTATGTGGTCGGTAAAATGGCCGCATTCCAGATTCAAAGTCTTGTGGTTGCATATAAAGAGCGGTTCGATAAAGACAATTTTATCAAGAACCTGCTTCTCGATAATCTTCTTTTGGTGGATATTTACGGTCGTGCCAAGAGACTGCACATCCAGACCGACGTAAAGCGTGTCTGCATGATCGTGGAGAACGAAAACGGCAAGGATATCAACTGTCTGGATCAGATTAAGGATTTCCTCGGAAATGACAAAAGAGAATTCGTTACCGCCGTCGACGAGAACAACGTTGTCGTGGTAAAGGATTTAACGGATGAAAGCGACGGCGCCGACATTGAAAAGACCGCAAACGAAATCGTGGCATACTTAAAAAGAGAGGGCATGCCCAACATTCGTATTGCATACGGTACTCCGGTTGCGGAGATTAAGGATGTCAGCCGTTCCTATAAAGAAGCCAAAATGGCTTTGGATGTCGGTAAAATCTTCTTTGACGAAAGAAACGTCATTGCGTATGCACAGCTTGGAATCGGCCGTCTGATTTATCAGCTGCCCATCCCTCTTTGCAAGATGTTCATCAAGGAGATTTTTGACGGAAAGAGCATGGATGATCTCGACGAAGAAACACTGGTTACGATTAACAAATTCTTCGAGAATTCCTTAAATGTGTCCGAGACTTCGAGACAGCTTTTCATTCACAGAAATACGCTGGTTTA